>DSAV01000271.1 GCA_011046295.1 Deltaproteobacteria bacterium
GAAAAAATTTACTTCCGGTGATTACCTTACCGCGGTAAAAAAGACGCAGAGTATATCACGCGATGTGGCGCGCTTTTTTCTGGACTTCGATATTTTCATGACACCCACGCTGGGCGAGCCGCCGCTTTTGATCGGAGAGCTGGACGCGACGCCTGATAACCCGCTTAAGGGATGGCGCCGTTCAGCAAAATTTGTCCCCTTCACACCGCTTTGCAACGCCACCGGTCAGCCGGCGATGTCTGTTCCTTTATGCTGGAATAAACAGAACCTGCCGATTGGTATTCAGTTTGTGGGCTGTTACGGCGACGAGGCCACTTTGTTCAGGCTGGCCGCGCAACTGGAAAAAGCACGGCCCTGGGCAAAGCGCATTCCGCCTGTCGCGATCTAAAGGTTAAGCTAGGGCAAGCTGTTTTTGGGCAGCACGATGGAGTTGATAATGTAATCTTCCAGCAGCGCTTCTGTTTCTTCTGTGGAATATTTTCTGGAAAATAGCCAGCCGCGCATGGTAAGAAATATCAATTGGTGATAAACCATGCTGGCGGCAAAAAATGAATCCTGCGGACGGAAAAGTTTTTCGTTGATTCCCCTTTGGATAATTGTTTCCAGGATTTGAATTTGGGTCATTTCTTTTTTTTGCGCATTTTGCAGTTCGTTTTTTGGTAGCGTCCGGGATTCGCGGTACATAAGAATTATTTCTTCGCGGAATATTCGCACATTGTGCAGCGCGCCACGGACAAATAATCTTAACAAATCTTCAGGATTGTTAGAAGTGACACCTTCCTTTTTGTCCAAACTTTCCTGCGCGTATTGATGATAAGCGTTAAAAGCGAGAGACAGGACATCTTCTTTTCTGGAAATGTAACCGTAGAGGTTTCCAATCGCCATGCCGGTGGCTTTGGATATCTCGCGCATTGTCGTCTGGTGATATCCCTTTTTGATGAATAACTTTGACGCCTTCTTGGCGATATGCAGATGCTTTTTGCGGACAAGCTCAGGGTTTTTAATCCGGCTGGCAACTGTTGCAGAGATAACCTCGTTGTTCTTTATCTTTTTTTGTCCGGTTATTACAGTTTTTCTGGCGCTTTTGGGCGACTTGTTTTTTAAACTGCGGGTCATAAAAATATTTTTAAATTACCCCCGTTAATATTTTTAAAAAAAAAGAAAAAACAAAAACAAATTTAACTTGCACTTAGCACAAAGGCATGCTAGCTTGCAAGAAAAAAAGAACGGTCGTTCTTTAAACCGGCAATGCCGCAGGAAGTCCGGCATTTATTGGAAGATAGAACGTACACCTTTTCGGGGGTAGGATAATTTTTAGCAGATAAGATTCCAATAGTTTTTCATCGGCGTTATAATTTTTTTTGCGGTATCAAACAACATAGCAAAAAAGGAGGCACAAGATGAAGTTTATTGGCAAAAGTGTTTTAATTGTATTATGCGTTTTTTCTTTCCTCTTTCTCAACATTTATAATCCTTCAACAGCTTTGGCGCAGAAAAGTGAAGTGCACACCAAATTAATTCAGGCAAATTACGAATTTGACGTCGACAAAATGGGCGATATGTCCGGTTTTGATCCGGCGACCGTCAAGTTCCCGAAGGGTGATACAATAAGAATCGCCGTTATTGCCTCTTTTTCCGGCCCCGCCGCCATAATGGGAGACATTTTCTGGGCGGCTGTTTCCTCGGCAGCCTATGATATCAACCAGAGAGGCGGAATCATGGTGGACGGCAAGAAAAAATTTGTCGAGGTATTAAAGGGTGACCACATGAGTAGGATAGACCAGTGCAAGAGGGTCGCCGAAAGGATGGTTTTAAAGGAAAAAGTTCATGTTCTTGTGGGCACGGACGGCAGCCATCTGATGAAGGTTATCAATCAGGTTGCCAATCAACATAAGGTTATCGCCCAGAATATAACGTCAACGTCGGATGACCTGATGAATGCCACTAATTTTTCCCGCTTTGCTTTTATGAGCTGTTTATCGTCCAGCCAGGTCGGACGTGGGCTTGGTTATTACTACGGGCAGATAAGAAAAAAAGAAAGAAAGTTTTATATAATCTGCCAGGATTACGCCTTCGGCCGCAGCATTGCGGACAGTTTTAAACAGGGGCTGAAGGAATATTATCCTAAGGCGAAAATTGTCGGCGAAGACTATCACAAGCTTTTTACAACCGACTTTGCTCCTTATCTGGAAAAGATAAGAGCGGCAAAGCCGGATGTTATTTTTACCGGCAACTGGGCTCCCGACGGACCTAATCTCTTCAAACAGGCCAGACAGATGGGGCTTAAACAGCCTTTTGCTAATCTGTTTTTGGACGACCCGAATTTCCTCCATGAAGTCGGCCCGGAATCGGCATCAGGTAATATTCAGATTACGCAATATGGTGTTGATGTGCCGGCGTTTAAAACACCCGAACAGATTAAATATTACAAAACATGGCATGACCTTTGGGCCAACAAGTGGAAGACGGAGCCCTACAACACCAGGCTGTTTGAACACGGCTCCGGCAATCTCGGCTCTTACCGTCAGCAGGTTTACTGGCTTCTGAGTGTGATTGAAAGAGCGGGAAGCACGGATCCGGAGAAGATTATTGCCGTATGGGAAAATGACACGTATCGCCTTCCTACGGGGAAAGTGTTGAAAATGAGGGCATGTGATCATAGAGTAATTCAGGATCTCCATGTGGTTGAATATGCCCCGGCGGACAAGCAGAAAGTTTCCATGAATATACCGCCCTATTACTGGTACAAGGACGCGGCGTCTACCGGGCATACCTGGAGAATACCCGCAGAAAAAGTTCTGCCCTGGATGGATCCGAAGCTTGACCGCTGTGCGGACAGGGACGAGTGGGGAGAATAATTAATTAATGCGTTAAGGCCGCATGGTGCATGAACCGCAGATATGACTGTTCATGCATCATGCGGCCATCTTTAATCTGAGAGGACTGATCAATGGAGTTATCAACCTCTATGCATATTGCTCAGGGAATTCACGGTATCGCCTTCGGTATGGTGCTGTTCCTTATCGCCTCCGGTCTTAATGTTATCTTCGGGATGATGGGCATTCTCAATCTGGCGCATGGAGCCTTTTTTATGTTGTCCGCTTATTTCTGCTACCAGGTAATAGCCTGGACGGGAAATTTCTGGATAGCCCTGATTCTGGCGCCGGTTTTTACCGCCCTGGTGGGTATTTTCGTCGAGAGGTTTTTTATCAGAAAAGTGCAAGTAATGGGGCCGCTGGGGGAACTTATCTTAACGCTCGGTATCGCGATGGTTATTCTGGGCGGTGTGAAAACTTTCTGGGGAACGGAAAATCTTGCGGTTGCCGTCCCGCCGGTTTTGCAGGGAATGGTTTCCTTGGGAGGAATGGATTATCCGGTTTACCGGCTTTTCATGATCGCGCTGGCGTTAGTGGTTCTGGGCATTATGGGTCTGCTTTTATATAAAACTCGTTTGGGTAAAATTGTCCGCGCGGCCGTATCGGACAGGGAAATGGTCAACGCGCTGGGAATAAACATCCCAGTCGTTTTCATGCTGGTCTTCGGTACCGGTATCTGGATGGCCGGAGTCGCGGGCGTGGCCATCGCTCCGATTCTGACCGTTTTTCCGGGACTGGCTGATCAGGTGGGCATGTACGCTTTCATTGTTGTCGTTACCGGCGGATTGGGCAGCCTCAAAGGCGCGTTTATCGTGTCAATTATATTCGGCCTGCTGAGTTCCTACGGCGTTCAGTTTCTGTCCCAACTGGCGCCTGTTCTCATGGTCGGTTTCATGGCCCTGGTTCTGGCGATTAGACCGCACGGCTTATTCGGAGTGAAAGAATGATGATTGGTCAAATTAAAGCTTGGATACTCTGGGCTGTTTTTATCGGTTTTCTTCTGGCGTTTCCGAAGTTATTCGGCATTTACTATACAAATGTTTTTGTTACCTTCGCGGTTTTTGCCGTATTTTCCGTATCGCTCAATCTGCTTCTGGGTTACACTGGTCTATTGAGCTTTGGACACGCCATGTATTTCGGCGCGGGCGGTTACGGCACAGCGCTGGCCCTGAAATACATTTCCGGTTTGCCGCTTCTTCCGGCTCTTGGTTTCGGTGTATTGTCCGCGGTGCTGCTGGCGATGATTGTTTGTCCGTTGGTGGTCAGGGTAAGCGGCGTGGCTTTTGCCATGATTCACCTGGCCTTTGCCCAATTTCTCTACGTGCTGGTGCTCAGGATGAGAGGGATTACCGGCGGGGAAGACGGCATTGCCAATTTTCCGATACCGGCGTTCACCATTCCCGGTCTGGTTTCCTTCGAGATGAGGGGGGCGCCGGAAAATTTCTACTACTTCGCCATTATTGTTCTGGGGCTCAGTGTTTTGCTTATGTGGTTTTTTACCAAGACACCGTTTGGCCAGATTCAGGTCGGCATTCGCGATAATTTGAAGCGGATAGAATATATGGGCTTTAAAGTGCCTCATTCCAAGGCCGTTATCTACCTGGTTTCCGCTTCGTTTGCCGGCGTGGCCGGTTCAGTTTACGCTTTGTTTAACAATCTCGTTTCTCCGGACGGCTACCTGGGGCTGATGGTTTCCTTTACGCCGATTATCAATACAATGCTCGGGGGCATTGCCAGCTTTTTCGGCCCGATGTGGGGCGCGGCCATTTATGCTCTTATCGAGGAATTTTTCCTCAGGTTTACCGATAAGGTGGAACTGGTTATCGGCGCGATATTCATTCTGGTGATTATGTACGCGCCGTTGGGATTTTCCGGTTTTGTGATGAAGGTGAAATTAAAATGGTTGTTGTTTAAAGGTCAAAGAATGAGGAAAGTCTAATTATGAAAATGCTGGAAACAAAAGGGCTGTATCACGATTTTGACGGCTTGGAGGTTTTGTTCGACGTTAATCTGCAGGTGGAAGAAGGTGAACGCCACGCGGTAATCGGGCCCAACGGCGCGGGCAAAACAACTCTCTTTAACGTCATTACTGGAACATATAAGCCCAGCAGAGGCGAGGTGTTTTTTAAAGGTAACGAGATAACCGGCATGAAGCCCTGCGATATATGCCGCGTCGGGGTGGGGAGGTCTTTTCAGATTACCAGCACATTTGGCCGGCTGACCACATTTCAGAATATACGCCTGGGAATTTTGTCCAAGCGCGGTATCCGGTTTAATATGAGAGGCAAAGTCGACAAGCTGGAAAATGTTACCAGGGAAACCGACGAATTATTGCAGCGCATAAACCTTGGCGGGGAGCGTGATTTCCCTGCCAGCGCCTTGTCTTACGGCAAGCATCGCGCGCTGGAGATAAGCCTGGCTATGGCGACGGATCCGGAATTGATTCTGCTGGATGAATTCGCGGCGGGAATGTCGCGCGACGAAACGCATAACGCCGTGGAGTTGATAAAAACAATGACCAAGGGCAAGACCGTTGTTCTTATTGAGCACGACATGGACGTGGTTTTTACGCTGGCTGACCGCATTACCGTTCTGCATCATGGACATATTTTAGCTACAGGGAAGCCGGAAGAAATCAGGCAAAATCAGGAAGTAAAAGACGCCTATTTAGGCGATCTGGAAGTCGCCTGCTGATCACTTCTTTTAACACAAGGAGACACAGATAATGCTTTTGGAAGTAAAAGATTTGAACACCTTCTACGGCTTGAGCCACGTTCTGCAGGGCATATCGCTCAATATTGACGAGGGAGAAATGGTCGCTCTCTTGGGACGAAACGGTATGGGTAAAAGCACCACACTGAAAAGCATCATGGGAATGGTCAGCCCGCAATCCGGGTCGGTCATTTTTGACGGCAGAGACATTACCGGCTGCCCCCCTTACAAATCGGCGCGTGCCGGAATCGGTTATGTTCCTGAAGACAGGCGTATTTTTCCCGAGCTTTCCGTAATGGAAAATCTGTTTCTGGGAATCAAGGGCGGTAAGATAAGGGAAAACGGCGGCCCGCGTGTATGGACTTATGAAAGAATTTTCAGGCATTTTCCGATGCTGAAAAAAAGAGCGCACCAGAGGGGAAAGTTCCTTTCCGGCGGGGAACAGCAGATGCTGGCCATCGGCCGTTCGCTCATGGGCAATCCCAAGCTTTTATTGGTGGATGAGCCGACGGAAGGACTGGCGCCGCTGATGGTGGAGGAAGTAAGAAACGTACTGGAGGATATCAATAAGGCGGGGGTCACAATTTTACTTGTCGAGCACAACTTGAAAGTCGCCCTTTCTCTGGCGGGCCGGGTTTATTTGATGGGCAAAGCGCATATCGGTTTTGAAGGCACGGTGGAAGAGCTCAAATGCAACGATGAAGTGCGGCAGCAGTATCTGGAAGTCTGAAAATAAATATTTATATTCGGCGCAAAATTTTAGAATTATTTAAAAGCCCCGGCCTGTAAAGGCGCGGGGTTTTGTTTTAATAAATTAATTTGCCATTGTGTTTACAGATATGATAGACGCAGAATCATAAAAATGAGGAGAGAGATGATGAAAGAAAATAAACCTGTCGCCATTGTTACCGGCTCATCGCGCGGTTTGGGCGCGGCCACAGTGAAGATGCTCGCAAAGCGCGGATATAATGTGGTAATTAATTATTCCCAAAGCGAAGCCGAAGCTCGCGAAGTTCAAAAAGAGTGTGAAGAAAAGGGCGCCGAAACTTTGCTTTGCCGCGCCGATGTTGCCGAAGATGCCGACTGCCGGCGCATGGTCGATGAAACAATGAACAAGTGGGGGCGCGTCGACGCGCTGGTGAATAATGCCGCCACGACAAAGTTCAACGCGCACGGCAATCTGGAAGGTCTTTCCAAAGAAGATTTTCTCAACATTTACAGCATCAACGTTGTCGGTCCTTATCAGATGATCCGCGCTGTGGCGCCGCACATGAAAAAAGAGGGCAGGGGTGCGGTGGTAAATATCGCGTCTTTGGCCGGCGTGAAGGCCATCGGCAGTTGTGTGGCTTACTGCGCCTCGAAAGCTGCGTTGATTAATATGACGATGGCGCTGGCGCGCGCGCTGGGGCCGGAGATTCGCGTCAACGCTATTTGCCCCGGTTTTATCCAGGGCGAGTGGCTCAAAGCTGGTATGGGCGTGGAAAAATATAATAAACTGAAAGAACAGATGGAGGAGAAGCTGCCCCTGCGCATGACGGCGACGCCGGAGATTATCGCGGAGACGATCCGCTATTTTATTGAAGACGCGGTTTTGGTCACGGGCGAAACCCTGCTGCTCGACGGCGGGCATCATCTGGTTTAAGATGCATCGTCTTTTTTCTGCGAATTATTCGCGTTTGACAGGCAAGCGCAACTGCCGTATGTTTCTCCAGCTTTTATCAGACGCATAATGGTAGCCAGCGCGCGACTGAGGAGGAAATTATCTTATGTTAAAAATCTGGCTTATGGAAACCCGCCCGCAATACCTTTTGCTTTCGGTGATTCTGGCTTTCTTGGGAACATGTATGGCCTGGTACTATCAGGATGTGTTACATCTGGGATACGCGCTCTTGGCCGGCTTCGGCCTGGTGCTCACGCACATCAGCGTCAACACGCTAAACGATTATTTTGATTTTAAAAGCGGCGTTGATCTGAGAACCGACATCACTCCGTTCAGCGGGGGCAGCGGCATTCTCAAGGCCGGGCTTTTAAAACCGAACCAGGTTTTATGGACGGGTATCATAACATTGCTTCTTGCCGCGCCGGTGGGCATATATTTTGTTATTGCTCAGGGTTGGCTGCTTCTGCCGCTTTTGATTGTCGCGGCGCTTTGCGTGGTTCTTTACACGCCGGTTATATTGAATCACAAATGGCCGGAATGGTCGGCGGGTTTGGGGCTGGGTATGCTGCCCGTGCTGGGAATGTATTTCGCGCAAACCGGCTTTTATTCCTGGCTGGCTTTTTTCGGCTCCGTACCGTCGTTTGTCCTGGTGCACAATCTTTTGCTGCTCAATGAATTTCCCGATGTCGAAGCGGACAGCTTTGCCGGACGCAAAACCCTGCCCATTACGATGGGAAAAACAAAGGCGGCAAAATTTTTCACAGCCATGACTGTCCTGCTTTACCTGTGGATTGCCGGATGCGTTGCCGCCGGTGTGGCCCCGGCATGGACACTTCTCGCTTTTCTGACCCTCCCTTTTTCCGTCATGGCGGTACGCGGCTCTTTCCAACATGACCAAAGAGACAAGCTTATCGCGGCGATGAAAAATAATGTGCTGGTTGTGCTGGCCACGCAGTTTCTTCTAGCCGTAGGTTATCTGGTCGCGGCGGTTACATAGCCGAAAGGAAATTATGCGCGTTCGTGATGACAAAGAGATAACCGGCGAAGATCTTTCTCCCATGTTTGGCGGCATCATCCGTCACTATGATCTGATTAATCATGTTTTTACCTGGGGCATGGATATCGGCTGGCGCAAAAAACTTGTTGACCAGTGCCTTAAATTAAAACCCGAAAAATTTTTGGATTTGGGCTGCGGCACGGGAGACCTGGCGATAAATATTGCCCGCCTTGCCCCCGAAAACCTGCAGGTTTGCGCCGGTGATTTCAGCAAGGAAATGTTGGCGATTGCTTCCCGAAAAGCGCGGAAGGCCGGTGTGGATGATAAAATATCATTTATTTATGCCGACGCGGCGCGCCTTCCTTTTGCCGATAATTATTTTGACTGTATCGGAATTTCCTTTGCCTTCCGCAACATGATTTATAAAAATCCGTCAGCTAAAAAAAATCTCGCCGAAATTTTGCGGGCGCTCAAGCCCGGAGGCTCTTGTGTTATCGCCGAATCCAGCCAGCCGAAAAATAAATTTATCCGCGCGCTGCATCATTTCTACCTGCGCACGTTCGTATTCGGGATGGGTCTGCTTATTTCCGGCGATCGGCCCGCGTATAAATATCTTACCGAATCGGCAGTAAATTTCTATGGTCCGGATGAGTTAGAAAAGATTCTGATTGCCGCTGGCTTTAAGCGGGTTTTTTACCAACCGCTTTTTTTCGGCGCGGCGGGAATTTACCGGCTCATCAAATAAATGTTTTCCTGGAGAAAATCATGATCATTGTTACCGGAAATATCGTGGCCAAAGCCCAAACGCTGGATGAATTATTTGTCCTGGCTTTGGAGCACTCGCGGCGTTCGCGCATAGAGCCGGGCTGTCTTTCGCATGCTATTCATCAGGATTGTGAAAATCAGTTGCGGTTTGTTTTTTTTTGAACAATGGACTGACCATGCGGCGCTCGCGGAACACTTCAAGCTGCCCGCGTCACGTCTTTTTGCCAAGAAAGCTTTCGCGCTGGCTGACGGGCCGCCAAAAATAGAAATTTATGAAGCTTTCGCGGTTGATAGAAAAGAGTGAATATAAATCCGTGATGCCGGTCTTGACTTGAATATGTACGGTTATGTATAAATTACGCCCAGAGGATGCTTTTATATATGGATAAAAAAACAGGCAGTTGTGATTTATCGTCTCTTGATGCTTTTTTTAAGCCGTCTTCCATCGCGCTGATCGGTGTTTCCAAGGATATCCGCCGCCCCAGCGGCAGATCATTAAACGCGCTTTTGAAATGGAATTATCCCGGGAAACTTTATCCGATCAACCCCAACCATACGGAAATCCACGACCTGCCCTGTTATCCCGCTTTGCCGGATGTTCCGGGTGAGGTGGATATGGTTATCATCAGCGTCCCCGCGCCTGCGGTTATGGCGGCGCTGGAACAATGCGCGCAAAAAAAAGTCAAAGCGGTGGTTCTTTTTACTTCCGGTTTTGCCGAAATCGGCGCGGAGGGAAAAGCCCTGCAGGATGAAATCACGCGATTGTCCCAAAAAAATAATTTGCGCATACTGGGGCCCAACTGCGTGGGGCTGGTGAATTTGAGCAACGCCGTGATGGCATCGTTTGCTAATATTGTTGACTTAAAACCTGTTTACCCGATGACGCTGGGTTTTGTCACGCAAAGCGGCGCTTTTGGCACTTTGATTTTCGCGCACGCGGTAGCGGCGGGAGTCGGCTTCAGCTCTTTTGTCAGTGTGGGCAACGAAGCGGACACGGAGTTTGCCGATTTTCTCTATTATCTTCTGACCACGGAAAAAACAAAAGTTGTCGGCGGCTATCTCGAAGGCGCGAAAAACGGTGTCAAACTGCGCAAGGCCGCCAAGGAAGCGCTAAAACTTAAAAAACCGATCCTGATTATGAAAGTCGGGCGCACCGGCGCGGGCGCGCGCGCGGCTTCCTCTCATACCGGCTCGCTCGCGGGCGACGACAAAATTTATGACGCTTTTTTCCGGCAGATGGGCATTATCCGCATCGAGACGCTGGCGGAACTTACATCGTTTGTGATCGTGCACCGAGGTGGACGCCTGCCCCAGGGAAACAATATCGGTATTCTTTCCATTTCCGGCGGCGCGGGGGTGTTGATGGCGGATAAATGCGAAGCGCTGGGTCTCAACGTTCCGGAGTTCACCGGCGAGACGCGGCGCGCGCTGGAAAAATATCTGCCGTCTTTCGGCTCGGCCAAAAATCCGGTGGATTTGACCGCGGCCGCGGTGGCGCAGCCGGAGATGCTGGGCAAATGCCTGCGGGCACTGGTGGCCGATGAAAATATTCACATGGTTTCCGTGGCGATGGGTTTCATGCCGCACAGCGCGCCGGTTCTGGCTCATGATCTCATTGAAATTTATCGCTCTACGACCAAGCCCATAGCGCTAACCACCTATAATATTTCCGAATCCGAAATCGTCGCCAAGGCGATTAAATCAATCGAAGAGGCGGGCATGCCGGTTTTGCGCGATCACCTGCATTCGGTGCACGCGCTGGCCAATCTGGCCTGGTACGCGGGCAAGCTCAGACGTTTTGCCGAAATTAAAACACAGAGGCAAGTAATCAGCCCAAAACCGGGAATTGAAAAGCTCATCAAAAAGCCAACTGCTCTTTCGGAATATGAGGCCAAGAAGATTTTAGCCGCTTACGGTATTCCCGTAACACGTGAAAAACTGGCAAAGACCGCCGATCAGGCTATAAAGTTAGCGCGTAAAATCGGCTATCCGGTGGCGATGAAAATTTCTTCGGCGCAGATAATGCATAAGACAGAAGCAGGCGGCATTTTGCTGGATATAAAAACAGACGCGCAGGTGCGCGCCGCGTTTAAAAAAATTATCGCCAGTGCCAAAAAATATATGCCGCAGGCCGATATTCAGGGAGTGCTGGTGCAGGAGATGCTCGCAGGCGGCACAGAGGCGATTGTCGGCACAATTGATGATCCGGTATTCGGTCCGTGCGTGATGTTTGGCCTGGGCGGTGTTTTTGTGGAAGCGCTCAAAGATGTTTCCTTCCGCGTCGCGCCGGTAAGCCGCGCTGATGCCGAAGAGATGGTCAGAGAAATAAAAGGATATAGTGTCCTGCGGGGATTGCGCGGCAAGCCGCCCGCGGATATGGAAGCGCTGATTGATGTCATTTTAAAAGTATCGCGCCTGGCTTACGATCATAAAAATATAATTAAAGAGATGGATATCAATCCGCTGATTATTTTTGAAAAAGGCGCCAAAGTCGCGGATGCGTTGATTATCAAAAAATAAAAATAAGCAGTTCTAAAAACATGAAACGGGGGAGTGGGGTAATGTTTGATAAAGACGCGCTGAAAAAAATTAAAACTACCAAAGACAATTGGGAAAAAGAAATCCTGGATAAGGCGCTGGGCAAGGAAAAGGAGCGCAAGGATGTTTTTACCAGCATCTCCGGCGAGCCAATCGAGCGGCTCTATACGCCGCTGGATGTTTCCGGCCTGGATTATAATGAGCAGCTTGGCTATCCGGGACAATTTCCTTTCACGCGCGGTGTACAGCCCACGATGTA
>DSAV01000276.1 GCA_011046295.1 Deltaproteobacteria bacterium
CCCGCTCATTAAGCCCCAATCGCCGATAACTTACACCTTCCATCTCTAACGCCTCCCTTCAATATCCACCATAGAATACCAAAGTGTTGCGCTAGATTCTTGAGTCTAAGCTATTTTTTTCCTGAATTTATTCAACTGTCCTGTTGATTTGCGGCATTTCTCTGCAGGCGCCGAAGCTCTCTGACTGCCTCGTTGTGCTGTGCCAGAGTTTCCGAAAAAGCGTGCGTGCCGTCATTTTGGGAAACAAAGTAAAGATATTTGACCGGAGCGGGATTTAGCGCGGCTTTTATAGAAGCAAGCCCCGGATTGCCGATAGGACCGGGAGGCAATCCATTAATGACATAAGTGTTGTATGGAGATTCCCGCCTTAAATGGCTTCTTAATATTTTGCCCTGAAAATCCTCCATATCGTAAACGGCTGTAGGGTCGCTTTGCAGACGCTTGTTCCTCTTAAGGCGGTTGTGGAAAACAGCCGAAATTAAAGTTTTTTCGTTATGATAACCGGATTCCTTGCCAATTAGAGAGGCCAAGGTAACTACCTCATGAAGGGTAAACCCCATTTCCGCAGCCTGTTCAACCATCTCTGGAGTAACTTCTTTCCAAAACTGGCTTACCATAATGCGTATAATCTGACTCGTGCTCATGGAACGATTAAACAAATATGTATTAGGAAAAAGATAACCCTCTATGGAATCCACCGGTATACCCAAGGAGGTCAAAAACTTTTCATCTCTGGCCAGACGCAAGAAAGTGTCCTCATCAATCAGCCGGAAATAACCCAGGCGGTGCGCGACTTCCCTGTAAGTAAAGTCTTCCGGAATAGTAACCAGATAATTTTTAATATCCCCTCGCATTAATTTATTTATTACATCGCCAGGTGTAAGGGAAGTGTTAAATTCATACTCTCCGGCACGAATTACACGCGTCGCCTTCTTGACCATAGCCAAAGAATAAAATAAAAAATGATTATTAATGAGGCCGGCTTCGTCGAGAATTCTTGCGGCTCTCACAAAGCTTGCGCCGGTGGGAATGTCAACTGTCACCGACACATTTTCTTCATCAATGGGGCTTACCGCGTAATTAATCAAAATACCGCCGAAAATCACCGCCGCGACAATAGCAGTTACAAACGTAATTTTTATGAAACTGATTAAAAAACGAGCCAATGAAAAGGGCTGAAAATGCTTTGCTGGTTTCGTTCCCCCCTTGGCCGCGCTCTTGCCGGCACCGGGTACAGAACGCTTTTTTTGTTTTTTTGAATCTGTTTTTGTCTTGTCGTTTTCGTTTATTTTTGCCAAAACTTACTACTCCTTGCCACCTATGGAATCAAGATACCCCTGGAGAATCAGGCAGGCCGCCAATTTATCAATTTTGTCCTTTCTTTTTCTCCAGCGCACACCCGAATTTATCAGAATTTCCTCCGCTTCTTTTGTTGATAACTCCTCTGACCACTTAACTATGGGAAGGGAAAAATTTTCTGCCAGAATCTCGCAAAAACGGTTGACCTTATCGCACTGAATGCCTTCCGTGCCGTCTAACCTTACCGGATAACCAATGACGATTTTTTCTATATTGTAGGTATCAATCAGTTTTTGTAAAGTTTCCAAATCCTGCTTTTTTGTTTTTCTTATCAGTGTCGGCAAACCCTGCGCGGTAAGCCCAAGCTCATCACAAACGGCAACACCCATTCTTTTTTCGCCGTAATCCAAACCAAGTATGCGCAATTGGTACCTCTTTTCAGAATGTTTAACAATTCCCCTCTCCATTTTCAACAATTAAATTTCCGGCCTTCTTCTCACACACCTGTCAAATATATTGTTGTGAAATAATCAGTTGTCTGTTATTTCACGATTGAAGTTCATTGATTGTTGTGTTGAATGATATGAAGAATTTTGTCTTAGGAACAGCAGGCCACGTTGACCACGGAAAAACAGCGTTAATCAAGGCGCTCACCGGCACCGATACCGACCGCTTAAAAGAAGAAAAAGACAGGGGCATCACCATCGAGCTTGGTTTTGCCTCTCTCAAACTGCCGTCCGGCCGAAACATCGGCATCGTGGACGTTCCTGGCCATGAAAAATTCATCAAGCATATGGTTTCCGGCGCCGCTGGTATCGATCTGGTTATGATGATTATTGCCGCGGACGAAGGTATTATGCCGCAAACAAAAGAACATTTACATATCTGCTCGTTGCTGGGAATTACTGCCGGCATTGTGGCGTTAACCAAAACGGACATGGTAGAAAAAGAATGGCTGGAGCTCGTAAAAACAGAGATCGAGGATTTTCTGCGCGGGACTTTTTTGGAGGGCGCGCCGGTTGTGCCGGTCAGTTCCGTCAAAGGCGAAGGTATCGACGATATAATATCCGCATTGGATAAAACGGTAAATAATATTCAAGCCCGGAAGGATTGCGGCATCTTCCGCCTGCCCATAGACCGGATATTCACGATGAAGGGCTTCGGCACGGTGGTCACCGGCACGCTGGTTTGCGATCATATAAAAGTTGGCCAGGACATCCAGATCATGCCTGAAGAAATCAGCGCCCGCATCAGGGGCCTGCAGGTTCACAACCAGCCGGTGGAAGAAGCCTGGGCGGGTCAACGCACCGCCATCAATCTGCAGGGCATAGAAAAATCATCCCTGCAGCGCGGCGATGTTCTGGTCAGGCCGCACACCGTCTGGCCGACCACGCGCCTGGATGTTGCTATTGAGTATCTGAAGGCCAACACAAAAAGTTTTAAAAACCGCACTTTAATCCGTCTGCACACGGGAACGACAGAGGTTATCGCCCGCGTTATTTTGATGGAAAAAGAGGAGTTGAAACCGGGAGAAAGCGGACTGGCCCAGCTTGTGCTGGAGAAAAAAGACGTGGTCGTGGCAGGCGATTGTTTTGTCCTGCGCAGTTATTCTCCCATTACTACCATCGGCGGCGGCGTGATAATCGACCCGCTCCCCCCAAAACATAAAAGGTTGGATAAAAAAGCGCTCAGGGAAATGCTGCTGCTGCAAAGCGGCGCGCTGGAGGAAAAAATAGAGGTCATCCTAAACAGAGCGGGCATGGCGGGAACAAATCCGCGGCATCTGGCTTTTCGTCTCGGTGTTAACGCCAAATTAATCAATGAAACCCTGCAGGGATTATTCTCTAAAAAAACCGCGCTCATCACGGATAAAGAGGAAACAAATATCGTTTCCTCTTCCTTTTATGAAAAACTGGAAAATAACGCCGTGGAAATTCTCCGGCAGTATCACCTGAAAAATCCTTTGCGCGAAGGAATTTCCAAAGAAGAACTGAAAGCCTCGCTTTCCGGAGAAGTAAACCCCAAGCTCTTTCACCTGCTTTTGCAGAACCTCGGCGCGAAAAAAACGATCGCCGTGGAAAAAGAATCCGTGAGGCTTTTTAATCATAAAGTACGGCTGGCCGATGACCTCAACGCCATTCGTCAGTCAATAAATAAGATCTATAATGAAGCCGGCCTGGCGCCTCCCGCGCTTACCGAGGTGATAAATAATTTTCCCGCAAAAAAAACAGAGGCGCAAAATATCATAAAGCTGATGGTCAAAGAAGGCGCTTTGGTCAAAATCAATGAACAATTGGTTTTTGACCGCTCGGCGCTGGAAAACCTGCGCGAAAATTACCGCGCCCGGTTACAAAAGGACGGCAAAGCCACGCCGGCAAGCTTCAAAGACATGACCGGCCTTTCGCGCAAATATATTATTCCACTTATGGAATATTTTGATATAACAAAACTCACGGTGCGCGTGGCCGACCACCGTATCCTGAGACAAAAGAATGAACAAAATTAAATTACAATCGCGTCAGCCGGGATAAATATTTATCACGGGAAAGGCAGGTGCCGGTTTGAAAAAAAAGGAAATATACGTAAAGGATATCAGGCAGGGCAACAAAATTGCCGATACTTTTTTGGCAGCGGGAAAAAGTATGGCCTTTTCCCAAAAGGGAACTCCTTACCTGACTGTTCGCCTGAAGGATAAAACGGGCGAAATGGAAAGCAAGGTCTGGGATAACGCCACCGAATTGGACCGCGTTTTTAAAAAAGGTGATATCATTTACATCGAAGGCAGAGCAGGCAGTTATAAAAATGCCGTCCAATTATCTATTGTCAATATCGAAAAATGCCCGCCGGAAGAAGCCGACCCCGCCGATTACCTGCCCGTCGTCAATGCGGACGTCGATACGATGTTCGATGAAATCATGACTTATGTGGAAAAAATGAAAAACCGGCACTTGCAGGAACTGCTGAAAGCTTTTTTCCGTGATGAAAAAAATGTCGATCTATTCAAAAGAGCGCCGGCAGCAAAGGGATTCCATCATATCTACCTGGGCGGACTGCTGGAACACACTCTTTCCGTGGTGCGTCTGCTGGATAAAATAGCCGAACACTACCCCAGTCTGAATAAAGATATGCTGATTGCCGGGGGAATTCTGCATGACATAGGTAAAATATATGAATTCTCCTACGATAATCTTATCGATTACAGCGACGAAGGAAGACTTATCGGACATATCGTTATGGGCGTTGAAATGATAAATAAAACAATCGCCGCGCTTCCTGATTTTCCCGAACAATTATCACTGGAATTGCGCCATCTGCTGTTGAGCCATCACGGCGAATATGAATTCGGTTCACCCAAACGCCCGAAAACTATGGAAGCCCTGGTTGTCCATTACATTGATGATCTTGATGCCAAACTCAACGCATTTGAAACTTTCATGGCCGATTCCATCGACAAAGAATCCGGCTGGACGACATTTAACCGCTTCTTCGAGCGTTTTCTTTATAAGGGGAAATAAATTACAGGCCGACTGTTTTTTTTACCGCCTGTTCATATTTTAGATATTAAACCAGCAAAAGAAAATTTCCGCTTTTTTTATGATTCAAACACAAGGCGGCATCATTGACAGATTTGATTCCTGTGATGAAGAACGATGCTTTACTGTGCATGGTCAAGAAAATAACGGCTGGTAAAATATCTTCAAATACGCATCTCATTGATTTTTTTTATGAACAAGAAAAATCTTTTATCTTACTTCAATAACGCCTCATCTAAAGACTGGAAAGACTGGCGCTGGCAGATGAATAACCGCGTCAGGAAAACCGAAACGCTGCATCAACTTTTCGGCAAGAACTTGCCTGACAAAGACAATCTGAACAAACTCAACAGCATATACCCTGTGAATGTATCTCCTTATTATCTATCTCTTATTAATGATAATGTTTTTGAAGACCCGGTAGGTATCCAGTGCCTCCCGCAGGCGCAGGAAATCACAGCTTTTCAAGAATATCCCCATGATCCTCTTGAAGAAGAAAACCACATGCCCTCACCCAAAATAATCAACCGCTATCCGGATCGCTGCCTGGCGCTGGTAACGGAAAACTGCGCGACATACTGCCGGCATTGTAATCGAAAACGCCTTTGGGCGCAGCCGGCCGGAATTAATTTTAAAAAACGGCTCCAACACATAGCGCGTTATCTCGGCGCGTCAGAGCAAATCCGCGAAGTAATTATTTCCGGCGGCGACCCGCTGATTTACGACGATGACAAGATAGAGATGATTCTTGCCTGCTTCAAGGCAATACCTCATGTAGAAATACTGCGCATCGGCAGCCGTTCACCGGTAGTTATGCCGATGAGAATTACCCGTAAACTTTGCCGGCTGCTCAAGCGCTACCGCCCGTTATGGTTCAACACTCAATTCAATCACGCGTCGGAAATAACGCCGGATGCCGCGCGCGCCTGCAATATGCTGCTGGAAACCGGCATTCCCGTCTCCAATCAATCTGTTTTATTAAAGGGAGTCAATGACTCCCCACAGGCGATGCGTGACTTGCTTTTCGGGCTGCAGAAAATATCCGTTCGCCCTTATTACCTGTTTCACTGCGAGCCGGCCAGAGGATGCGGCCACTTCCGTACGGACATGAAATCATCAATAAAACTGATGCAGGATATCCGCAGAGAATGTTCCGGACTTGCCCTGCCCCAATATGTGGCGGATATGCCGGGAGATTTGGGTAAAATTCCGCTTCTCGCCCTTGCCGAGCAGCCGAAAGACTCTCTGAGTAAGCATCAATATTTTTTTGACAATTTCGATTAATTGCATTAGGAAAGTCCTCAAATTAAGCTGTGGCAAGCAATTGTCGTATTAAAAGGAGAAATAACACATGTATAGTGCCAGCGATTTAAGAAAAGGGCTGCGCCTGAAGATTGACAACGAACCGTACGTCATTGTCGAATTCAATTTCGTCAAACCCGGGAAAGGCCAGGCCCTTTACCGGACAAAACTCAAAAACATGCTTACCGGAAGCCAGTTTGAACGCTCTTTCCGTTCCTCCGATACATTCGAACCGGCGGATCTGCGTGAAAAAAAGATGCAGTATCTGTATAAGGAAGGAAATAAGTTCTGTTTTATGGACAATGAAACCTACGAGCAGGTTTTTTTATCGGAAGACCAGGCAGGCGACGCGAAAAATTATCTGATTGATAATCTGGAAGTGGAAATACTCCTTTTCGAAGACCGTCCCATCGGTTTGAGCCTGCCTAATTTTGTGGAAGTCATTGTTACCGAAGCCGATCCGTGGGCAAAAGGCGATACAGTGTCGGGTACAACCAAACCGGTAAAAGTTCAAACCGGCTATACAATTCAGGTTCCCACTTTCATCAGTGAAGGAGAAAAGATAAGAATCGATACGCGCACGGGCGAATACCTTACACGGGTCAAAACCTGATAAATAATTCTAGAAAGCCCTGAACTGAGCAAGACCCAAAAGTTTTACCTTTTTTATTATCTACAGGTTCACTAAATTTGAACTCTTCAAAAAGCGACAAAAATTTTAATCTGGCGCGCAAGGAAAGAATATTGCGCATGCGCGCCGGATTAATTCAGGCCATTCGGGATTATTTCATCAGTAATGATTTTCTGGAAGTGGAAACACCTCTGAGAGTGCCCGCGCCGGCGCCGGAGGAACATATCGAAGCAGTTCCTTCAGGCAACTGGTTTCTGCAGACATCGCCGGAACTTTGCATGAAGAGGCTCCTGGCCGCTGGTTACCCGCGAATTTTTCAAATTTCCAAATGCTTCCGCGCCGGTGAACGGGGCAATATGCACCTGACGGAATTTACAATGCTGGAGTGGTACGAGGCACAGTCTGATTACATGAGCATTATGCAACAGTGCCGCTCAATGCTCGTCTGTGTTTGCCGGGAAATGGGTTTTGATAAGGTTATACGCTGGCAGGAAAAAGAAATCGCGCTTTGTGTTCCGTGGGAAGAATTAACTGTCGCGCAGGCTTTTGACACATACGCGCCGCTTTCTTCGCAAGAGGCGTTTATTCAAAACAGGTTCGAGGAAATACTGGTGGATTATGTCGAGCCAAATCTCGGCATAAGGCGTCCGACTTTCCTTTATGATTATCCGGCAGGGCTTTCCGCTCTGGCAAAATTAAAAGACACGGATAAAAATATCGCCGAACGTTTTGAGCTCTACCTTGGCTCAGTGGAGCTGGCCAACGGGTTTTCGGAACTAAACGACGCGCAGGAACAGCGAGAGCGCTTCCAGGCCGCATCAGATGCAATGAAACAAAAAAATTGGGAAACTTACCCGATGCCGGAAAAGTTTCTCGAGTCTCTGGATAACCTGCCGCCCAGCGCCGGCGCGGCCCTGGGAATTGACCGTCTGGTCATGCTTCTTTCCGGCACAGCCCGCATTGACGATGTGGTGACATTTACACCGGAGTCACTTTGAATCACGCAAAACGGGTAAACGTTTACTCTTCTAAGGCCTTTACAACACACCGGCAATGTTTTAAGAATATCAAGAAAATGTCATAAAGCCCGGGACTAAAAACACTTATTGACAAGGCATCTTTTTTACTTTAGTTTACACATCAAGTTTTAAGTCTATTTATGGAGATATAATTGTGAAAGATATTGGAACATTAGATTTAGGCGGCGGTTTTCACGGCAGCCTTTTGGGCATGGTTCTCGATGCCGGATTGATGGTCAAATTTGTCTTACTGATTCTTCTTGTCTTTTCCGTTGTTTCCTGGGCGATTATTTTCTTTAAGTTAAAGTATTTCCACAAAATCAAAAAGGAAAACGATGAATTCAATTCGGCCTATCTCAAATGCAGTAAGCTTTCAGACGTAAACGTGGCCGCTAAAAAATATAAACTTTCAACCACAGCAGAAGTTTTTCGCGTGGGCTATGAAGAGCTCACTAAAATAAACAGCCAGTTGAAAGATTCGGATAATCCGGGCGATGAAATCGGATTTTCTTCCATAGATAATGTGGAAAGATCCCTGAATAATGCCAGCGACCGGGAAATGACCAAGCTGGAAAGCGCGCTGGGCTTTTTAGCGACAACCGGTTCGGCCAGTCCCTTTATCGGCCTGTTCGGAACAGTGTGGGGCATTATGGATACATTTCAGGCTATCGGCGCGCGTGGCTCCGCCACTTTGGCCGTAGTCGCTCCGGGCATCTCTGAAGCTCTTGTCGCAACCGCCGCCGGTCTTGCCGCAGCCATACCCGCGGTTATATTTTACAACTATTTTTTAAACAAATCGAAAGCAATGCTCCAGGAAATGGATAATTTTTCCGGCGAATTTTTGAATATAGTAGAGCGGTATTTTATTCGAAAATAACAAACCTGTAATAGATTATGCGCGGTTTACGTAAAAGAAATATTGCAAAAAGGGAAATGTCGGAAATCAACGTCGTCCCGTTCGTTGATATAATGCTGGTATTACTGGTTACCTTCATGGTTACCGCGCCCATGCTTTCCATGGGCATAGACGTCAATTTGCCCAGAGTTAAATCAAAAAGCGTCGATATCAGCGAAGAAAAGCTGGTTCTGACCATCAATGAGTCACGCGAAATATTTTTAAACAAAAACAAAATGCAGCTGGGAGAATTGAATTTTAAGCTGGAAGCAATATTTGCCAGCAGGATCGACCGCGAAGTTTTTCTGCGCGCCGATAGAAGTGTTCCCTACGGATTTGTTGTTCAAGTCATGTCGGAAATCCGCAAAGCCGGCGTTGACAGACTCGGGTTGATCACGGAACCGCCCGAGGGGATGAGATGAATCTTCGGATGCCCCAAAATATCAACCACGGCAATCCCGACAACTTCCGTAAAATGATTCTCCTGTCCCTGATATTTCACATTGTCGCTCTTATCATTATTTTTATTTCTATTCCTTCTTCATCACGACGTGTTACCTTCGGCCCTGTTTATTCTGTTCAGCTCGTCGGTTCGGAAGCGGCTATCACCAGGGAATCTAAGCGATTGAGCGATTTTACAGAAGAAAAAGTTGAGCCCCGCCCAACAACCATAAAAAGGAAACCTGAAGGATTAGCGCCGGAACCTATCAAAAAAGAAGAGCCGGAAAAACTGGACGTTTTAAAAGCTCTGGAAGCTTTGAAACAAAAAGAAATTGCCAGCCGGACAGAAGATACTGCCGTAACAGATTCAGAAGATGGCATATCAGCTACCGGGGGGCCTGCGTCTCCCGGTCAGACATCAGACCAAAGAAACGAATATTACGCGACCATCTGGTCAAAGGTAAAAGGGAACTGGGCTCTGCCGCAGGCCTTGATGCCCGCAGATAATGTTGAAGCAATTATCGCCGTGAAAATATCACGCGGCGGCACGGTGGAAAATATCTATTTTGAAAAACGCTCCGGCAACCGCTATTTTGACGACTCCGCACTCAATGCTGTTAAAAAATCACTCCCTTTTCCTCCCCTGCCGTCTTATATAGCCGGAAGTTATATTGAAATAGGAATACGTTTTCATTCCACGGAGCTACGATAAACAAGAAAGGCCTGAAAATATTTTAATGAAAAAAATATATTTTATCTTATTTACCATAATATTATCTTTATGCGCAGTGCCGGCTCTAAAAAATAACGCGGCGGCAAAAGTTTACATTGACATAGATTCTCCCGCCTTCCAGCAATTCCCCATCGCCATATGCGACTTCAATAATATAACGGAAGGCACACAACAGGCGCACGATACGGGCATTATTATCGCCGATGAAATAAAAAAATATCTTTCCCTTACCGGCATATTCAATATTTTAGACAAAAGAAGTTATCTGGAAAAAATGGAACCGGGAAATCCCGAAGCACTAGAAAATATTTATTTCCCGCACTGGTCGCTCATCGGAGCGGATTTTTTGTTGCGGGGAAATATAATGAAGCAAGGCGAGCAAATTATTGTGGACAGCCGTCTTTTTGACGTCACGCGCGGCCAGCGCCTTTTGGGCAAAAAGTATATTTCCCGCACCGGCAATCATAAAGAAATAGCAAAAAGCATCGCTTCCGATATTTTACTCACGCTAACAGGTGACGAAGGTGAATTCAGCACCAAAATCGCTTTCGTTTCCGTTTCTAAAAGAGGCGTAAGGTCAGATATAGAGATGATAGATTATGATGGCACAAATTTGAAGAGTATCACAAATCATCAGTCTCTGGTTATGTCTCCCCGCTGGTCACCGGACGGTGCAAGTATCGCATTTACTTCCTTCAAAGAAGTGCTTCCCAAAGTCTTTATTAAAAATTTAAAAACAGGCAAGGAAAGAAAAGTGGCTTCATTTGAAGGACTGAATTTATGCGGTTCCTTCTCCCCCGACGGAAATAAATTATTACTGACTCTGAGCAAAGATGGTATTGAGAATATATATTCTCTGGATTTAAAAACCTTAAAACTCAACCGCCTGACTCACAGCTATTCCATAGATGTTTCCCCGGCATGGTCTCCCGATGGACGAAAAATTGCTTTTGTTTCGAACCGCGGCGGTTCTCCGCAGGTTTATGTAATGGATGCCGACGGCAATAACGTGCGGAGAATAACTTTCGAGGGGAATTATAACACATCACCTGCCTGGTCTCCGCAGGGCAACCGCATTGCCTATGAAGGCCGCATAGCGGGAAGGTATCAGATATTCTCGGTTGATCCGGAAGGCAACAACCTTATCCAGTTAACTTTCGATGATGCTGATAACGAATCCCCTTCCTGGTCCCCTTCCGGCAGGCAGATTGCATACAGCTCAAAAACAGCTTTCCGAAGCAGAATCAAAGTCATGAACGCCAATGGTTTAAATATCAGAATACTGAGTGAAACCAATGACATTCTGGTTATGCCCGCGTGGTCGCCACGCTTTAAATAGAGTCACGGCGACGCGTATAATTTGCTTTTTTTTGCTTTTTTGTATATAAAAACATCTATGAATAGTTTTTCTTTCCACAAGGATGTTATTTGTCGTCAAAACACATCTTTCTGAAATTCAATTACTTGGGAGGTTGCTTTTTACTATTGACGACAAGAAATCAGGTGTGTATAAATTTTCTAAAATTGAACACAACACTTTAACAAAGCATGAAGAAAGGAGAAAAAAATGAAAAGAAAAATCACATTTCTGGGAATTACTATTGCGGTGTTTTTGGGGTTAGTGCTGTTTTCCGGCTGTGCTGAAAAGAAGGCTGTGGTCGTCGACGACACCGCGGAAAAAACAGCGCCTGTGGACACGGAAAAAGAAGCGGTCACTCCGACCGTCATCGGCGGCTTACAGGGCATTAACTTTGACTTTGACAGGTCTAACATACGCGCCGACGCCCGCCCCATTATGAAGGACAATGCAGATTTCCTTCTGCAGAACAGAAATATTAATATAATCATCGAGGGTCATTGCGATGAACGCGGAACAGCCGAATATAATATGGCTTTAGG
>DSAV01000268.1 GCA_011046295.1 Deltaproteobacteria bacterium
CCTGCAGGAAGGCGGCCACGACACGGTGGAAGCCAATATCGCCCTGGGATTCAAGCCGGATTTGCGCGATTACGGAATCGGCGCGCAAATTCTTGTTGACCTGGGCGTGCATAAAATGCGATTAATGACCAACAATCCCAAGAAAATAGTGGGATTGGAAGGATACGGGATTGAAATCACCCAGAGAGTCCCGTTGGAAATTCACCCGAATGAAAACAACATAAAGTATATGAAAACCAAACAGGATAAAATGGGGCATCTTCTCAAAATATAAAAATGTAAGGATGGTAACTAATCATGCCGAAAATAATTGAAGGAAAAATCGTCGCCAAGGGAATGAAGTTTGGCGTCGTGGCCAGCCGTTTCAACGATTTTATTTGCAGCAGATTGATTGACGGAGCGTTGGACGCTCTGACCAGAGCCGGCGCGGACGAAAAAGACATTGCGGTCTATAAAGTTCCCGGTTCTTTCGAACTGCCGCTGGCCGCAAAAAAACTCGCCAAGTCCAAGCGTTTCGACGCGGTAATTTGTCTGGGCGCGATAATACGCGGCGCGACTCCTCATTTTGAGTATATCGCCGCTGAAGTATCCAAAGGCATCGCGAGCGTCGGGCTGGAAACGGAAGTTCCGGTTGTTTATGGAGTCCTGACAACGGATACAATTGAGCAGGCAATCGAAAGAGCGGGCACAAAATCCGGCAACAAGGGCGCCGATGCGGCAATGACGGCAATCGAAATAGTTGACTTGTTCAAAAACATCTAGTGCCTGATACCTTAAAAACAAAAATTTACAGCAGGGCAATCCATTTGACCTTTTCTGAAATTTGGGGCTTTTAATGCGCGGAAGAAGAAAGGCGCGTGAAATCGCCTTGCAGGTTCTTTACAGTCTTAACTTTGTCAGCATCGATATCGAAAAAGCGCTGGATCTTTTTTGGGACAATTTTGCCGCTCCTAAAACCGCCAAGGATTTCGCGGCAACTTTAGTACACGGCACATGGGATCACAAAGACGAGCTGGATAAATTAATTTCCGGCTCCTCAGATAACTGGTCTTTGGGGCGCATGTCCAAAGTGGATATCAGCATTTTACGCATGGCGGCGTTTGAATTTATTTACTGCGAAGACATTCCGCCGAAAGTGACGATCAACGAAGCGATAGATTTGGGGAAAACATTCGGCTCGGAAAATTCCGGCGCTTTTATCAACGGCATTTTAGACAACCTTAATTTAAAATTAAACAAAAAATGAAATTGCGATTATCCACAGAACCGGCTGATACAGCAAAAAACAAATGCCTTGTGCTGGCGCTATTTGCCGACGAAAAACCGCCGCGCGGCATCTGCGGTTTTATCGACTGGCGGCTAAACGGCTATATTTCCCGTGAAATCAAGCGAAGCGGCATCAGCGGAAAGCTCGCGGAAAGGGTAATCATTCCAACACCGCCCCGCCTCAACACGGAACTTTTGATGATTTGCGGCATGGGAAACGCCGCGAAATTCAGCGCGGAACAAATGCGGCGCTTTGCCCATCTGACCATTGAAGCTGTAGATAAATTATTAATTGATGATTTCTCCCTGGAGATTCCCGGAACAAATCGCGTGAACCTGGCGCTCGCTGATGTGGCGCAAGCGACAGCGGCAGGTTTTTTTGATTATCTTTCCCAAGACGCAAAAAAAATGAACAAAATAAAATCATGCCTGCTGACCGTGCCCGAACAGGTCAAAGAAGCAGCCAGCGGCGTCAAAAGTTTCAAATCAAAAATCAAAGATTAGTTTTTTACACGGCCTAAAAAATATTAGCGGGTCATGGTGTATTTTTGTTCGTCTTGTGGAACATACCATTTGATGAAATTATGCCCCAGGCCGATGGGCGCGGGTTCGATGCCGCGGATGCGCTTGCTGATAATGATTAATTCATCCGGCACGTAAAGGAAAGTGTAAGGCTGGTCTTCCGCGAGAATTTCCTGAAAGCGGTCGTAATATTTTTTCCTTTGTTTCTGGTCAAATGTCGAGCGGGCTTTTTCCAAAAGCGCGTCCACTTCCGTATTTTTGTAGGAAATAAAGTTTAACTCCTGCGGCGCGGTTTTACTCGAATGCCAGACATCGAAGGCGTCCGGATCCAGCGGGACTGTCCAGCCGAGAATTATCGCCTCAAAACGCCTTTTGTTGATGAAATCATTGATAAACGCCGCCCATTCGAGAATTCGGATTTTAACGTCGATACCCACTTCTTTGAGCTGCCGCTGAATAATTTCCGCGCATTTCTGGCGCGTTTCGTTGCCCTGGTTGGTAATGAGTTCAAAGCTGAAGGGGCGGCCGTCTTTTTCCAGAATTCCGTCTTTATTTTTTTTTGTCCAGCCGGCGGCGCGCAGAAGTTCACGCGCTTTCTCAGGATTGTAGGAATATTTTTGGACGTTTTCGTTATACGCCCAGGTGCCCGGTTTGTATGGGCCGGTAGCGGGTTTGCCGAGCCCCAGCAACACACCGCTGATAATTTCTTCTTTGTTGAGGGCGTAGGAAATAGCCTGGCGCACACGTTTGTCGGCAAAAAACGGGTGCTTCAAATTGTAACCCAAGTAAGTGTAGGCAAAAGCGAGGTAGCGGTACTTTTCAAAGTTTTGCCGGAACAAATTATTTTCCGTCTGGCGGGTGTATTGCAGCGGCGTGAGCCCCATCATGTCGATATTGCGCGCGCGCAGCTCCAGAAACATCGTGGCCGTATCGGGAATAATGCGCGTAACACGGCCGTCGATATAAGGCCGACTTTCAAAATAATCGGGATTCCCAACCAGAACAATTTTTTGCCCCGCCACCCATTCCTTGAAAATATAAGGGCCGGTTCCAATGGGCTGGCGCGAAAGCGGGCTTTTGGTGATGTCTTTTCCTTCCAGCAGATGGCGCGGCAGAATCGCTGATGACCAGCTGATTAAAGCCGGCGCGAAAGGCTTATCGTAGGTCACGCGGAAGGTGTAGTCGTCCAGCGCTTCGGCTTTTTTCACTTTGAGAAAATCACCCGCGTAGGCGGTGGGCGTTTTCGGGTCAACTGTAACCTGATATGTATAAAGAACATCTCTCGCGGTAAATGGCTGACCGTCATGCCACTTTACGCCCCGGCGCAAATGAAAAGTTATCACCAGGCCATCTTTGGATATAGCCCAGGATTGGGACAAATCGCCGACAATATTCATATTTTTATCGTATTTAACCAATCCGTTGTAAATAAAACCGGCGATATTGTGCGAAGGAGAATCGGAAGCCAAAATGGGAATCAGGTTGCTCGCGTCGCCAATATCGCCACGCACAATTATATCTCCGTAGGCGGGTGGTTTATCCGGCGGTTGAAATGACTGTTCCTGAGTCGTTTCTTTGCCGCAGGAAATCAAAAACAGCGCCAAAAGCGCGAAAATAATCAGGCGGTAACTAAGCATTTTAAGTAACTAGCCCAGCATTTCTATCATTGCAATATAAAAATTCTAATTGTAAAATGCGAAAAATCAAATTGAGCGGTATCAGGCTTTTATGCGCGCAAGAAAAGCAAACACAGTCTCCGGCGCCCGTCGGTTTTTTGAAATTCTGAAAATGAGGGCGGCGACAGCCTGGGATGTCGTTTATGACGCGATAAAAAATTTCGGCGACAACGGCGACACCAATCAGGCGGCGGCAGTTTCTCTTTATACTATTCTTTCCGCGATTCCCCTTTTTATTCTGACGATAATCGTCGCGGCGAATGTTTTTACCTCTCACCCTCTTCTCCAGGAAGATATCCTTGATGCCATCAGGAGTTTCAACCCTTATTTCTCCGAAAAGCTCATGGATCAGCTGGGACATATCGAAACCAAAAAAAATCTGTTGGGCTCGCTTGGTCTTTTTGGCCTGTTATGGCTGGCCGCCGCGATTTTCAGCGTTATGGAAACAGCGCTGAACATTATTTTCCGCGCGCCGAAAAAACGCAATTATTTTTTATCAAAACTTCTGGCCATCTCCATGATACCGCTGGGCTGGACGCTGGGAGCGGCAAGCCTGATTGTGAGTTCAATTGCCGCATTTCTGATGGCACAGCCGTTTATTTTGCCCGGCGGCATCGAAATATATCTTGGCGCGGCGACGGGATTTATGCTGCGCTATGTGCTTCCTTATCTTGTCACTGTTGTTTTTTCCTTTTCCCTTTACTGGATAATACCCACGGCCAAAAACCGCCTACTGATTCTGCTGGCCGGCAGCGCTTTTTTTGCGTTTCTCATGGAAATCGCCAAGCAGTTATTCGCCTGGTATATTGCCAATTATTCACGCTACGGTCTGATTTTTGGCACTCTTGAACCCATCGTCATTCTGGCGCTCTGGGTATTTTACGTGGCCCTAATTTTTTTGTTTTGCGCAGAACTGATGGCCTCTTACCAACGCCGTGATATGTTGCTTTTGGAGCGCGCCATGCTCAAACCACACAAAAGCTATCTTAAAGTCGATGAGCGGCTCTTTAAAAAATTCGGGCATAGTTACCCCAAAGGCGCGATAATTTTTAATGAAAACGACACGGGCAATGAAATGTTTTATGTTCTGGCCGGACGCGTTTGTTTAGAAAAAAACGCGGGTGAGGTTAAGAAAATTTTGGCGGAAGTGGAGCCGGGGCAATATTTCGGCGAAATGGCCACACTGGTTGAAGCGCCGCGCTCCGCCTCGGCGCGCGCGCTGGAAGACAGCAATTTGGCGGTGATCGACAATAATACCTTCACCAATCTTCTGCGTGAAAGCCGGGGCATCGGCGTTTTCATGCTGAAGGAATTTTCCAACCGCTTAAAGAACACAAATGAATCGCTGGAAGAAATGACCAATTTATGGATTCGGCTGATTACCGTTATCCATTTTATGGAAAATCCAAAGGCGAAGATTTCGCAGCATTTACGAAAACTGGCCAAACTTGCCAAAAAACTGCCTTCCGAGATACAGGAAGTTATTAATAACCTGGCACGCCAAAAAATCCTCGAGGTTAAAGATGGCTATGTTGTCAAAGTCGTACGTAAGAATATTTGGTCAATGCTGAAGGCGGGTTCATTGAAGGCCTGAATCGCATTAATTTCATAACGTTTTTCGGCTCTTGATTTTTATAAGACAAAGCAGCGTTTTTACAAGATATCGGATTTATTAATGGTAAGGCAAACAAGGATAGGAGCGTGTGCGCGCATGCGAAAAATGCCGATTAGTAAAGCGTTTACGTTAATCGAATCCGGTCCGGTTGTCCTTGTTACAACACATGACAAAAAGAAGAACAATATAATGACTATCTCGTGGACCATGGTGGTGGACTTTACGCCGATATTTGCCATGACCACCGGGCCATGGAACTATTCATTTGCTGCTCTTCGTAAAACGAAGGAGTGTGTTATTGCTCTTCCCACTGTTGACATGATTGATAAGGTAGTTGGAGTGGGAACATGTTCCGGTGCTGATACCGATAAATTTGAAAAATTCATGCTGACCCTCGTGAAGGGAAAGCATGTCCAAGCGCCCTTGATAAAAGAATGCATGGCGAATATCGAATGCAAAGTTGTCGATATCGTCAAGAAGCACAATATCGTCGTCCTCGAAGGCGTAGCCGCGTACTTTGATAATTCACGAAAGGAGAAGCGAACTATTCACGCGGTTGGCGATGGAACTTTTATAGTGGATGGGCGTAAGATGGACCGAAAGGAAATGATGCGCTCAAAAATCCCGGCAGGGATCTAATGCTATAACATGTTTAAGGGGCCTATTTATTCCCGAACTTGTACTATTCCTGCTTGGCGGATCAAATGATTCATTTCCAAGAAACTGCCTGCTGAAATTAAAGAAGCGATTGATGATCTGCCCTGCCGCGGCATTCTGAAATTTAAAATCAAAGCGCTTCCGTATTTTTAAAGAAACTTCGATTCTCTCTAATCTTTCGGCGGATAACCGGTGATATCTCTTATATCCTTAAACAAAGGCCTCAACCGGCCGTACATTTTCAGATAAACTCTTCTGTAAAGATTATCGTATAATTCACAATTTTCTTTAATTGGCTCAAAGACTCTGCCCGTCCTGGTCATGGCTTGGACAGCTGATGGAAAATCCGGATAAAGCTTGAGCCCAACCGCCGCGTCGATGGCTGCGCCCAGCGCCGATGTTTCAAAAGTATGAGGACGTTCAGCCGCCATTCCGAAAACATCTGCCGTAATTTGCATGGCGACATCGCTCTGTGATCCGCCGCCGGATACTTTAAGTTTCGTTATCGGAATTTTCATTTTCCGCTGCGTCAGTTCTCCTCCCTCGCGCAATCCATAGACCAATCCCTCGAGAAGCGCGCGGTATAGATGCGCCCGGCTGTGAACATCGCCGAAACCGATGACCGATCCTTTCGCGTACGGGTCGAGATCTCTGCCCGGCGTCCAGTAGGGTTGCAACATGAGCCCCATGGAACCAGCGGGCACGTCCCGGATTAATGAATCAAAAAAAGTTTCGGGCGGTTTATTGCTCTTTTCAGCAAGCATGCATTCCTGCAGGCCGAATTCCTCCTTGAACCAGCTGACCATCCAGAAACCGCGAAATATCGATACCTCCGTATAGTAAGTATTCGGCACGGACGCGGGATACGGCGGAATCATCGGCTGCAGCTCAACATATTTTGGCGTCGCCACGTCAAACGTGGCGATCGTTCCGAAGCTAAGGCATCCGATTTCCGGTGTAAGGCAACCGGAACCGAGAATTTCACAGCCTTTATCCGATCCGGCCGCGAAAACCGGCAGGGCTTCGGGGATTGCGGTTTCTGCGGATGCCTTCTTAGTAATCCGGCCAAGAATTTCGGACGGATTAACCAGTACGGGCAGCTTTTCCTTTTCAACTTTGAAAATCCACCATTTAAAATCGTATTTCCCCGCCCATTGATAGGTTTTATTATTAAAGGGTAAATATCCGATATTGTTCCCTGTCGAATCCACGAACTCTCCGGTAAGCCGGTGCGTGAAAAATCCCGACAGCACCAGATATTTGTATGTCTTTTCCCAGATTTCCGGCTGCTGCTGGCAGATCCAGTTCGCCTCACAATCCTGTATGGCGCCTTCCACCGTCTTGAGCAGCCCTATTGTTTTCAACACCGGACGAAGTGATCCCGGCAGAATCTTGCGCGAATCAGCCTTGCGTTGGTCCAGCCAGGTAATCGCCGGCCTCAGCGGCCTGCCGTCTTTATCCACATTAATCATCGTCGCGCGCTGCGTGGTAAGAGTAACGCCTTTTATATATTTTTTAAGATTTTCCTGTTGTTGCAGAAGTTGACAAGTGGTTTTGCAGAACACTTCCCAATAATAATCCGGGTGCTGCTCCGCCCAACCGGGATTGTCCGAAAAATATGGCTGAATAGGCGCTTTAACAATATGCAGTATGTTCCCACCTGTATCGATCAGAGCAGCTCTTATCGACTGCGTTCCCGCATCCACGGAAAGAATTAATTCCTTCGACTTTTGATTTCCCTGTGACATATACACTTCTCTTTTTTCCGGTAAAGGTGAGTTATTGAGTGAACATCATCAATCCAACCCCAGCTGACCGCCCGGGTTCATAATATCGTTCGGATCAAAATGTTTCTTGAGCGTCCGCAAAACGCCCATTTGTTCTTTTCCCAGGTGCGTTTCCATCCAGGGTCCAATCATACGCCCCACACCGTGATGGTGACTCAGCGATCCGCCATACTGCTGAATGTTGTCAATGATCCCCCTCTGAAATTTCCGGAATTCCTCGGGATCTTTCATATGCGCGATAAAAATGAAATAGAGATTGGTGCCCTGAGAATAAAAATGCGAGGCGTGCGTCATACACATGGTTTCGGGACGGCTCTTGACGTAAGCGCGCACACCTTGGTGTAGCCGGTGGAGATTATCCCAGGTCACGGAAGATTCGAGCGTGTCAATCACAATGTCATAGTCGCCCAGATCCTCGCGCATGTAAGGTTCCGTGTAACGGGTGTGTTCCCATTTCTTTGTCGCGTAACCGGTCAACGATATGGCTTTGTGCTTCCGGGCAATCGTCTTGATTTTTCGCGCAACGAGTCTGGTATAATCCCGGTCGCCCTCGACATTGCCCAGACACAAACATCGCCGCATGGGTTTGAAACCGCGCAGGCTTAGAAACTTATCCACGATATCCGGCATGCCGTAGAGCTTCAACCCGCGGTCTGTCTCCTCCGGATCAGAAATACGGTAAATGGCCGGCTTGCCGAATTCCGACTGCATGATTTCGCGGCTGGCATTGACAGCGGCGTCCCACGTCGGATACATGAAGCTGAACCGTTTACGATTTTCCGGCATATAGAGGAATATTTTCATGGTCACTTCCACCAGAATTCCGAAAACGCCCTCTGAACCTTTCATGATGTCATTGACTTTAGGGCCGGTGGCGGTCGCCGGATAATCAAGTGTCTTGAACGTTCCGACGGGCGTGACATACTCCTGACTGAACACAATATCATAAGCGTCGCCGTAATACGTTGAGGCCTGTCCGGAACCCAGCGTCACAATCCAACCGCCGACGGTGGAATACTCGAAAGACTGGGGAAAGTGTCCACAGGTGTAACGTTTTTTGCAACCGAATAGTTCCGGCGCTTTATTCAGCGCTTCCTCGTAGGCCGGACCGAACATTCCCGGCTGGACGCGGGCGGTCTGATTGAGTTCATTGATTTCCAGCAGTTTATTCATGTGCGTGCTGATCACAAGAGACACGCCGCCTCTCGCGGGAAGACAGCCGAAATTAACCGAGGACCCGGCGCTGAAAACCGTAACTGGAATTTTCTCCTGATTGCAATACGCGACAAGTTTGCGCACATCATTTTTATCACGGGGATGAACCACCACATCCGCCACTTCACGGATAATCCCATGGCGTAAATCCATCATTTCTTCCGCGGTTTTGCCCGACGCGTATTTTACGCGGCTGTAATCGTCCAGCGCGACATTTTCCTTTCCCACAATATTTTGGATGGATTCGATCTGCTGCGCTTTCAGGGCGATAGAACGTTTTAATGAAACCGGCTCCAGTCCTTCCTTGTTTTTGGACATGAAATCCTTGTCACTGAGATGAAAATCACGCTTGATCATTTCATACCAGGCGTCGCTGGGATGTTTGAAACTGTTAGGATCGCCGTATTTGAAAATCGACCTGTATGTGCCGTCCGGCGGAGCGTTTTTTGTCCAATCCGGACGGAATTTTTTTGAGGTCATTAATTTGTCCTCCTTATGGTTTTTCTATCACGATCATTCCGGTATTTTCAGTATCTTTACCGTGCCGGATATTTCTTTTTCAATTCTTTCCGGACTCCACTGCAGTTCTTTGGCGGCAGCCCGGGCGACTTTGCGCAACACGTTTTCGCCGGGATTGCCGAGCGTGCCGATACCGGTCCGGCGCATGACGATATCCGGCAGCGTGCGGGCCATTTCATCGCGCACGGCATAAGTCACTTGGGCCATAATTTCGCCGTCGTCGTTCAACGTTTCGGATAAATGCTTATCCTCCCGCGCCAGTTTCACGATTTCCCTGCATTCGGTGCCGTAGTTGCGCGCCAGATATTCAAGGGTTGCCGCGCTCAATCCATCGGCCTGACTTTTTGCTTCGTGGATAAAGGTTTCCAAATCTTTGATATCGCATCCGGTCAGGTACTGTTTGTCGGTAATGCTTTTGCCGAGATCCCGGCCCATTTTCCCGGCCACGATCTTCAGACAGCTCTCGGCCAGTTGTCGGCTGGTGGTATATTTGCCGCCTTCGACCGTGATCAATCCGTCAAGTCCTTCTTCCTTGTTGTCGTAGATTTCATATTTGCGCGATGAGGAATAGGTTTCCTTTGTTTCCTTTTCGATGAGAGGACGCAGGCCGCCGTAGGTATGCTTGACATCGGCGTAGCTGAGTTTGCCGTCTCCGAAGGAGCTGTTCACATCGGCAATCAATTCTATGATGCTCTCTTTGGTCACCCGGTAATCGTCGGGATTGCCGTTGAAGGGTTTGTCCGTCGTGCCGATGAGCGTGTGATTACGCCAGGGAATCAGAAAGAAATGCCGACCCTCCGGCGTCATGGAACCGACCGTGTAATTTCCGGAAAGCAGTTTCTTTTGGGTGATGATGTGAATGCCTTCCGACCGGCGCAGGGTCGTACTGCCTTTGCCGTTGGATTTGGCCAGACCCAGCACGATATCCGCCCAGGGGCCGCCGCAGTTTATGGTAACGTCGCCGGAAACGCTGTGCGTTTTACCGCTGAACAGGTCTTCCACTTTAACGCCTGTGATGTGCTTCCCTTTATCCAGAATGAAACCTTTCACCTTGCTGTAATTCGAAACCTTCGCGCCATGGGCCACGGCGGATTTGATAAAAGCAAGCGTCAGTCTTTCCGGAAAAATGCTGACACAGTCGCAGAAAATGGACGCGCCGGTGAGTCCCTCGGCGCGCACGTGCGACTCCTGCCGCAGAACTTCTTCGCTAGAAATGGTTTTGTGGAACGGGATTCTCTTGCACGCATCCCAGGTAAAGTTTTTATCGTAGGACAGAGCGTCGTAGATGAGCATCCCGATTTTCGCGACCCATTTATTGTTTCTCAGCGGTTTTTTGTAATGGGTCATCATCATCGGCCACGGATATACAAAATTAGGAGCGATATTCTCCAGCACTCTTCTCTCACGAAGCGATTCGCGCACCAGTCCGATTTCGCCGTTGACTAGGTAACGCAATCCGCCGTGTATCATTTTGGAGGTCGCCGCGGACGTGGCCCAGGAAAAATCTTTTTTTTCCAGGAGAGCCACTTTCAATCCCCGTGTGGCGGCTTCATAAGCCATTGCCGCGCCGGTGATTCCGCCGCCGATGACAACAACATCGAACTGTTCATTATTGTATTTTTCAATAAACCTTTCCATGATAATTACCCATTATTCTCTTGTTGCGCGTTTGGCAATTCCCGTTTCACAGCTTCTTCCGCGTAAATAAGCACCTCTCTCATTATTCTGCGGGCATCGTCCGGTCTTTGATTTCTTATCGCCTCATAGATGTCATGATGAAAGATATTGGAACGTTCGGCATTGCGGGGATCATCGAAATAGAGATGGCCGTAATCCCGAAATATCTGATTGAAAAAATTCAAACCAATAGTGCAAAGCAGATTGTGGGTTGACCTGGCGATCAACTGATGAACGCGGATATCTTTTTCCAGCATATCAAGGTTTGAGCCAAAAACTACCGCTTTTAATTCATCAAGATCTTCGGGCGTTCTTTTCTCAGCGGCAATATAGGCAATTCGCGGAACGATATACCGGCGCGCCTCCAGAATGTTGATTACTGTTTCCCCGCTGCCATTGGTATGCAAAGCGGATTTGATCAGATCGAAATTGCCGCTTTCGAGATAATTTTTCACATATAAGCCATCGCCGTGACGGATTTCTACCAAGTCGAGATTTTCAAGTTTCCGCAAAGCTTCACGGACTGTGGCGCGGTTTACATCAAAGGTTTCCGCCAGTTCCCTTTCCGTGGGCAATTTTTCCCCGGGAGCTATTGTTCCGGACATAATTTTTTTTTGAATGATGAATACAATCTCTTCGTGGAGGCGTGCTCGTAAAAGCGGTCGGGCAAAAACATTTTTTTTCGCCATGACTGAATCTCCTTTTCTTCCCGCTTAATTGGCTGGGTGGCTGAACCAATATCTTATTCTTTAATAA
>DSAV01000130.1 GCA_011046295.1 Deltaproteobacteria bacterium
AAATAGAGGTATAATAAAATGAAACAGAAAGTTACTGTTGTTGGCGCGGGTAATGTCGGCGCGACCGCGGCGCAAAGGCTGGCGGAAAAAGAGCTTTGTGACGTTGTACTGGTTGATATTATTGAAGGAGTGCCGCAGGGGAAATCCCTGGATTTAACACAGGCCGCGCCGATTGAAAAACACGATGCCCATTTGACGGGAGTCAATTCCTATGAGGCATCGGCGAATTCCGATATCGTAATTATTACCGCGGGAATTCCGCGCAAGCCGGGCATGAGCCGCGATGATCTTCTGGCGACAAATAAGGGTATTATTAAGAGCGTAACTAAAGAGGTGATCAAATATTCCCCTGATGCCATATTAATTATTGTCAGCAATCCGCTCGACGCGATGTGCCATGTGGCGATGGAGGAAAGTGGCTTTCCCAAGCAAAGAATTATTGGTATGGCGGGAATTCTGGATTCTGCGCGCTTCCGCGCTTTTATATCTATGGAACTAAGTGTTTCCGTGGAAAGTATCCACGCGCTGGTTCTGGGAGGGCACGGTGATACGATGGTGCCCCTGCCTCGTTTTTCCACCGTGGCGGGAGTGCCGATTACGGAGCTTATCGAGGCGAATCGTATCGAAGAGATGGTCACGCGCACGCGCAACGGCGGCGCGGAAATTGTCAGCCTTCTGAAAACCGGCAGCGCCTATTACGCGCCCGCTTCGGCGGCCGTGGAGATGGCCGAATCAATTTTAAAGGATAAAAAGAAAATATTGCCCTGCGCCGCGTATCTTACAGGAGAATACGGAATTTCCAACTTGTTTGTCGGCGTGCCGGTGAAGTTAGGCTCCAAAGGTATTGAGCAGATTATCGAGCTTAAATTATCGGCGGAAGAACAGCAGGCATTGAATAAATCCGCCGCGGCCGTTCAGGAGTTGGTGGATGCCATGAAGAAAATGGGGTAGGGTAATTTCTGTAAGTAGCGGTTTTTGGATAAGCCCGGCGCATCCGGCATGCGCCGGAGTTCCTGCGGGGCTGTTCAGGAACTTGTAGATGCTATGAAAAAAATGGCTTAATTTTATTGTCATTGCGAATCCAGCTTTATCGGGATGAAGCAATCGCTGTTTTCCGAAGGTTTGTGAGATGGCGTCGCTCATTTCACTCCCTCGCCATGACATTATTAAGTTTTTCTGAATGCAGGGTTCCTCAAAAAATTGTAGATTTAATAAAAAGGATGACATGAAACGTAAAATAATCAAAATTGACGAAGAAAAATGCACGGGTTGCGGCCTGTGCGTGCCGGGCTGCGCGGAAGGTGCCATTCAGATAATTGAAGGCAAAGCCAGACTCGTGAGCGATGTTTACTGCGATGGCTTGGGCGCGTGCCTGGGCGAATGTCCCGAAGGAGCCTTGTCTATTGAAGAGCGCGATGCGCCGCCTTTTGATGAAAAGCTCGTTCAGGAGCATCTGGCGAAGACTTCAGAGAAAACGCCGGTGCACGATTTACCCGTAATGACGCAGCCGGGCTGCCCCGGCTCCGCGCACGCGATGCTGGAGAGAAAAGCCGCGGGCGGTTCATCCGGTTCGCCTGCCGTTGCGCAGTCCTCTGAACTTACGCACTGGCCTGTTCAGCTGCACCTGGTGAATCCCGCCGCAGACTTTTTTTGCGGACAGGATGTGGTTTTGGCCGCCGATTGCGTCGCCTACGCCCTGGGTGACTTTCATCAGAAGTATCTGAAAGGAAAGAGTCTGGCAATTGCCTGCCCTAAGCTGGATGAGGGACTGGACGAATACATCGAAAAAATACGCCGCCTGGCGGATGAGGCCAAAATCAACACGCTGACCGTGATTATGATGGAAGTTCCCTGCTGCCGCGGCCTGATGCAAATCGCCCACGCAGGCCTGCAAAAGGCCGAAAGAAAAGTTCCGCTCAAAGCGGTGATTATTGGTATCAGCGGCGATGTGATTTCCGAAGAATGGGTAAACTAAGCAGTTCAATTTTATTTTGCCGCCATTTGTTCTAAACAGTAGAGGGGCAAGTATTGTATAAACTTCTTGCTGATGTGCTGGTAGTAGCGCATTTTGCATTCATTGCTTTTGTTGTGGCGGGCGGCGTACTGGTTATTTATCGTCCGCGCGTGTCCTGGGTGCATCTTCCCGCCGCATTGTGGGGGGCGCTTGTGGAATTTACCGGATGGATCTGTCCTTTAACTCCTCTGGAAAATTATTTCCGCTCGCTTGCCGGAGGCGCCTCCTACAGCGGGGATTTCGTGGCTCAGTACCTTCTTTTTTTGATTTATCCGGAAAATTTAACTCGTGAAGTACAATTCGCGCTTGGTTTCTTCGTTGTTATCGTAAATGTTATTTTTTATACGCTGGCTATTAAGAAATACCCGAGTAACCGCGCTGGATAATTTTTCGTGCCGGCTTCTAAAGGAGAAATTTAAGGCTAGGTTGCCGCCGTTCTTTGCCGCCGGTGACTGAACATGCCGAGCATAACACCGCCCAATCCCATGGTCAGGGCGACAATCCTGATGAGCCAGCCGATGTAGGGTAACCAACCGAGCGCCAAAAGCATTATTAATCCTAAAATTGTTTCCTTTACCGGTGATTTTTTGTAGGAAGAAAAAACCGCTGCGAGGGTGGTGTTGCCCAGAAGAGCCGCCGCGGCGATATAGCCCAGCATGAAAGCGGCAGCCAGTGAGATAAAAGCCAACGGAAGAAGATAGATGCCGATAATCGAAAAAACCAGCAAAATAAGAATTGGCGGGATCATTAACGAAATCAAAAATCCCCAGAAGAATGATTTTATTTTATTATTTTGAATAGATTTTGTAAGCGCCGTCAGTGTCCGTGGAAAAAGTAAAGACATGAATATTGCCAGAATGAATATGATGGCGTGGAAGTAAAGAGAAAATATATTCAGCGCCGCAGACCAGGCGTCTGGTTCGCCGCGGAATATGGAACCCAGTGACGCGGTGATGTTGGCTGAATTCATTTCTGTTACTTTGCCGAAAATCTGAGCGCCGCTGCCGGTGGCGACAACGCCTCCGATGGCAACCACGTTACCCCGCACTACTGCCTTGCTTGTCACAACAACTGATCCGCCGATTGCCACAACGTTATTTTCCACAAGTCCATTTACTGTTATCTGCCCGCCGATGGTTACCACGTTGTTGACGGTTTGGTTTTCCGCTACCGTCGCGTGAGAGCCGATTTTTACGATTGTTTTTGACTCACAGGCGGCTGCGGCGCACAAAAATGCCAAAGCGGCAGCCACATAAATTAACTTGATATTCATAATTGCCTCAAATTAATGTTAGCATTACACATCAAAATAGTTGAAGTTGCAATATTATCCGGTAGCTGGAAAAATTGTTCGCAATAAATGAGAAAACTGCAACTATCCGTGATTATATTCCCGATTGATGTTATAAGGTTTATATGAATGAAGGGAGAATATGTCAACATGAAAAAGATTTTAATTGTCTTATTGTTATTGATTATTGCCGCTGTAGCGGCGTACTACGCCTTTCCCGAAAGAATGGCCGGTTATATGATCGAAGAGGCCAGGAGCAGCGCCGGCCTGGTCAAAAAGCAGATAACAGTTGGTGATCATAATATTGCATATCTCGAAGGGGGACAGGGGCAGACCGTGTTTCTTTTGCACGGGTATGCCGCCGAAAAGGATAACTGGCTGGGATTTGCCGCCCATCTGACCGCGGACTATCACGTGGTTATACCTGATATTCCCGGTTACGGAGAAAGTACGCAACTAATGGAGGCAACCTATGATTTAGATGCGCAAATTTTGCGTCTGAATAAATTTGTCGAGAGTCTTAATCTGGAAAAATTTCATATCGCCGGCAGTTCCATGGGCGGCTTATTTTCCGGCATTTATGCCGTTCGCTACCCGGATAAAGTGTTAAGCGTCGGATTTTTCAATGCGGCGGGCGTTAAACCTCCGCACAAAAGTGAAATAATGAAAAAAATAGATAAAGGCGAAAATCCCCTTGTTTTGCAAGACAGGAAAGACATGGGGCGTGTATTAAATATTCTCTTTGTGGGCCCGCCGAGGCTGCCTTATCCGTTAAGAAAGGTTTTTATGAAAAGCGCTTTGAAAAATCGCGTTTTTTATGAAAAAGCGCTCGAAGAAATAATCCCGTACTTATTCGCGCTGGAAAAGCAGTTACCGGCAATTAGCGCGCCCGCGTTGATTCTCTGGGGAGACCAGGATAAAATTATCGATGTTTCCAGCGTAATAGTTTTTGAAAAGGGGCTGAGAAATTCCCAAACGGTAATCATGAAAAATTGCGGTCACGCGCCGATGATTGAAAGACCGCAGGAAACAGCTCAGCATTATTTGAATTTCTTAAAAACTACGGGTAATTAAACGGTGGTCTTTTGCCTAAAAAGGAAAGTTCTGCACTGTGTCCGGCCATGACGACTGTTTTCTTCTTCGGTGGCGGTATTTAACCGCTTTTTGATGAATTTGGTTTGGCCCGACGACAATTGCCTTTGGCGGTGTCGGGCAAACCAGTTGGCAGGCTCCGCAGCCGATGCAATATTCAGCATCGACTTTGGGATACCTTATATTATTCTTATCGATAAAGCGGATAGCATGGGTGGGGCACACTTCACCGCAGGCGCCGCAGTTATTATGGTCGACATAGACAACACAGATATCTTCGGAAATTTTCGCTATTCCTATCTGAGCCAGTTTTTTTCTTCCAGCTTAAGCGGCAGTATTGCTCCGGTGGGGCAGGCCTGGCCGCATGTGTTGCACTCATAATCACAGAAGCTTCTGTCAAAGTCCATTAATGGCTGCATTAATCCCGCTATTCCGTATTCCCAAAAAGTGGGGGTGAGCACTTTTGTCGGGCAGGCGCTGCATAACTGTGTGAAGCGTTTTAATTCAACAGAGCCCGGCGGCGTTACGGGTTGTTTTTGATATGGTAAGGTAGAGGCAACTGCAGCACGGATTCTGTTGTGGAAAGCGAACAAAACGGCGCCGACAGCCGCGGCGCTTCCAATGATAAATCCTCTGCGTTGCGGCGACCAAGTGATTCGCGTGGTGGAAAACAAAACAGGCTTATAATTGATTGCCGGCTGCGGACAGGAGGCAATGCAATTGAAGCAACCGACGCACCTGGTAGAATCGATCTTTTTATTTTCGGGATCAATGCATCCTGCTTTGCAGACCGTTTCACAGCTTGAACATTCAGAACAGCTCGTTTCATCAATATCGAACTTAAAAAAAGAGAAGCGCGAAATCAATCCCAGAATAGTTCCCACCGGGCAGATGCTGTTGCAGTAAAGCCGTCCCCAGCGGAGGGACATAAATAATATCAAGAGCAAAAAAGCCAGTGTGAGCAGGAAAAGGGACAGCGGAACGTAAGCGGTTTCTTTGAAGAAGAAATAAATATGAAATAATTTGGGCAGAGCGATGATTTTATTATATGTCCAGACAAAAACCGGTTCGACCAGGTGGCTGATAATTCTGCCGGTCAGGGAATAAGGGTCTAAGAGTATGAGTAAAATCAGAGATCCGAGCAAGGCTGTGACAGTAGTAAGTGCCAGAATCGAATAGCGAAGCCAGTTGAGAGGTTTCTGATAAGAATGCTTCTGCTGCCAGCCGATTTTACGGGGGAGGGCGATGAAGAAATCCTGCAGTGCGCCCAACGGGCAGAGAAACGAGCAGTAAACCCTGCCAAAAAGCATTGTAATGATCAGAAGAAAAATCAGCGCCGCGATAGCTAAAAAACCGGGATTACTGATGACTTTGAGCAGCGCGGGCGCTAACTGAAAAGACAGCAAGAAAGGAGAAAGCGCGGCAGCGATTTTTTCGCCGCTCAAAAAGAGAACAAGAAACAATAAAAAAATAATCAGCGAAAAAGCAATACGGATTTTAACCAGGCGCAATGAACATATCCTCTACATGGCGAAAGTAACGATCTTCAGATTATTCAGATTCATGGTGCCGATCTTTTGTTGATGGCCGAGCTTGATGTGGCCGATACTATCCGGTTCTGCCACGAATATCCTGGCCGCCGCCGCGTCCACCGCGACAATATCTTTGGACATCAGCAGAGTTTTTTTCATCCGCACATTCGTTGGTTTGGGAGTGCTTTGCCCGGAAGGTCCGTGGCTCATCATCACGCGGTAGGCGTCCACAATGTTTAAATCAGGCTTGCGGTAAAGGCAAAAATCAGCGATGCACTGATCCAGGCCTGTCAAGTGATACTCCATGCGGTTTTTGATTATGCCCATGAGGTTTTTCATGGCGATGGAAAGATGAGTTGATCCATGATGTTTGAGCACCGGCACATTTATCAGAATGTCGGAATCAATGACCAAGTTGTGAACCTCCGCCGATTTTAATATTTTTCCTCCGGGTATTTCCACTTGACGGTAGCTGAAATCATCCACCGGAACAACAACAGCGCGCGCTGCTCTGGCGGCCTCTTCAATACCGCTGAGCCTGTAGCAGTTTCTGGCGTTAGCGGAGGTCGGCAGAACCACGTTGTCGAAGACATAAACTCTCCGGGCTCCCGCCGCGTAGCAATCTTCGACGATCGTTTTTACCAAAAGGGGATTTGTGGTGGCGGCGGCCTGCGGCTGGCGCGGAAAACCGATATTGGGTTTGACCACAACCGTTTGGCCTTTTTTAACAAATTGGCCCATGCCGCCCATCAGCTCAATGGCTTTTTTAAACATCGCATCCGGCCCGCCGTTTCTAACGGCAACCAGATCAGGAATGCTCGGCGCGTTTTTTTGCGCCAGCAGAAAATCAGGTTTGCCTAAAATCACGGCGCCGCCCGCGATTAACCCAAAAGACATGCCTTTTTTTAAAAACTCGCGCCGGTTGGTTTTATTTTGTTTGGTCATAATTTTATCCGACGGCTTCTTCAAATAAACAAGTAGCTCATAGTGTCTGCCCGAAAAACTTTCGCAGTGGTTTGATGTTTAATTGAATCAATGTCGCCCATAAAGTATTGCCCAGCAATAAGACCACAACCAGCTTCGTTATAAAATCAGCAGACAGGCCGACGAGATAATAATCGGTCAGAATCAGTCAGGGCAGTTCGCATAGATAGGCCAGCAAAACGGAAAGAACAATCTTGCCGGTTTTTCTATAAAAAACAGCGATAAGCAGGCCGAAAATAGCATTGCCCGCGAAAATATAGGGGATTACCAAAAACAGCGCGGTATAGACAGAGCCGGTGACACCCGCGATAATGCCGCCTACGGGGCCGAAAATAACCGCGGCTAAGATTATGGCCGCCGGAAAGAAGTGTATTTTCCAGCTTTCGGCAAAAGTTACATTAATCAGGCTCAGCGCGAAGGGCAGCACGAATAAAAGAAAAAAACACTGATTGCCTTGCGGTAAGTTTTCGTGTTGCTTTGCGCCTTAACAGGGAATCCGGCCATTATTTTCACCCCTTAAAATAATTATTCTAAGAAAGTATAAGAAGAACGGCAAAACGTGTCAATGAAAAACGTAAATGTGGAGTTAACGTGTATTAGTCCATGTATTTACTTTGTTTTTACATGAAGCAGCGGCAGCGCCAGATGGCGGCGGCGGGTTTCGCCTTTAAGCTGCGTTTGTTCGCGCAGCGTTGGGTTGCCCCGGCGGCCCCGGCCCAGTTTTTCTATCAGATGAGAAGAACCAAGATGCAGAGTATGCTTGCCGTATCTTTTTCCCAGCTCATCGGCCGCTCGATAGACTTCTTTTATTTTTTGCGCCTGCACGGGATCATCAAAAAGCGAATACTGGATATTCTGGTCGGAAACTAAATCGCACAGAATCACGCCGGTGGCGCGGTAGAGGTCAGCCGCATGGTAGCATTCGTTGAAAAGCTCGCGGACAACGCCGGCAAATTCCAGCGGGCGGCAGCAGGGGCGGGAAAGCACGGCTTCGCTGCCCGTTGTTTCAAAATCCTGCATTTTTAAAAACACCGCGATTTTTTTCGGTGCGAGATTATAGCGCCGGGCCTTGATGCAGGCGGATTCCATGTTGCGCATGAGCTGCGCGAAAAGATATTCGGCATTGGAGCTAGGTGGCGCGAATGTTTTGGTTTTACTGATGGAGGCGTAGGAGCTTTTTTCTTCCGGCACCACCGGATAAACGGATTTGCCGCGCAGCTCCTGCCAGATTTCCACGCCTGGCTTGGTGAATTTTTTTAAAACAGTTTCTTCGGGCATCTGTGCGAAAGCCAGCGCTGTGCGCACGCCCATTTTGGCCAGATAATTGGTGGTGGCAGGCCCGATGCCCCAGATTTTTTCCACAGGCAAATCATTTAAATAGGAAGCGATGTCCCGTCCTTTGATGATGGTCATTCCCGCTGGTTTCTGATGCTTGGAGGCGGCTTTTGCCAGCACCTTGGTGATGCTCAAACCTACGGAAACAGTAATGCCCAATTCCTTTTCAATCTCCTTTTTCATCTTAAGCGCGATTTCCTCGTAAGAGGAATGCAGAGCTCGGCGCATGCCGGTGATGTCGGCAAATGCTTCATCGATGGAATATTCCTCCACGTCGGGCGTGAATCGGCGCATGATGGAAAACATCCGCCGCGAAAACAGACTGTAAGTTTCGTAATCCGATGGCAGAACGATGAGCCCCGGACAGATTTTGCGCGCCTCATGCAGCGGCACGCCGCGTTTGACGCCCAGCTTTTTTGCCGCGTAGCTCGCGCAGGCGACAATGCCGCGTTCGCCGCCGGTGATGAGCGGCTTGCCTTTAAGCTCGGGATGAATCGCTTCTTCGCAGGAAGTAAAAAAAGCGTCGCCGTCGATATGGACAATCGCGCGCGGCCAGGATTGAAGAGAGAATAATTGCTGAGACATAAAACGTTTTAAAAGTGTAAGTAAAAATTTCGGAAAACTTCAGTTGTTGACGGTTTTTGACAAAAATAAGTTCCAGGCGGTTTGAATAGCTAAGCAGCCTTCAATAATTTATTTTATCACGCTTTTTTATCCATTCGTCAAAGACGCGAAGCGAATCGTCCCTCAACATTGATTCCATGGGAATGCTTCGCTCAGACGGCGGCATATTTAATTCTTTGTATATCAAATCATCGGCAAAGCCTATTTTAGCCGCGTCCTTTCTGGTGCAGCCGAAAACAACTTTTGATATTTTCGCCCAATAAACAGCGGCCATGCACATGGGGCACGGCTCGCACAATGTATAGAGGGTGCAGCCCTCCAGATGAAAGCTTTTGATATTCTGACAAGCCTGACGTATGGCCTCTATTTCCGCGTGAGCGGTCGGATCATTTTTATAGAGGACGCGGTTGTTTCCTCTTCCGATTACCGTTTTATCTTTAACCACAATAGCGCCAAAGGGTCCGCCCTCATTTTTGCGCATACCATCCAGTGCCAGTTCGATGGCTATTTGCATAAATTGTTTGTCTGAATTATTCATAATTAAAATTTACTTAACCTTATAATTATAGCCAGAAAAGAAAACTGTTAGTTCATCGTTTAACTTAGCAACTAGCGGTACTTGCGGCTGCGCGATAATGGCGCGCAAAATCAAAAAATACGTCGAGTCGTACCCTGATTTCTTAAACAAAAATAACCGGGCAAATATCCGGCCTGATGCATTGTTGGACACATTTTTACACCCAGTTTTCTAATTTAATATTCGTTATCCGTGAAAATTCCGAAATATTATTTGTTACTAAAATTAAATCTCGAGATATTGCCTGGGCTGCTATTTGCATATCATAAGGGCCAATAAGCTGTCCTTTCTTTTCTAATTCCGCGCGTATTAAGCCATAAACTTCCGCATCGTTATCATCAAAATCAATTATGTCAAATGCAGATGCAAAACTAATAATTGCCTGGCGATTTATTTCTCTATTTTTGCTTTTTGAAACTCCGTATTCCAGTTCAGCGACAGAGATAGATGAAAGTTTTATCTGATGAGGTTTTAAGCTCGTGATATGGGAAACGACCTGAACGGGATTTTTATTTATTATGTAGATGCAGATATTTGTGTCGAGTAAATACATTATAAACTATCTCTTTTTTGCATGCCAGGTTGTTTACGGCCATCTGCTAAAAAATCATCAGAAAATTCACTCAGGCTTTTTTCAAATGGTTCCCATGGATTTTTTTTAGGGAATAGAATAATTGTTCTGCCGATTTTTTGTATGAACAATTCTTTATCTTTTACCTGATATTCTTTAGGCAACCTTATTGCTTGGCTATTCCCGCTAATAAATACCTTAGATGTTAGCATAATATTTTCCTCCTAACAAAAGTATATACGTTAATATATACTCAGTCAACCCTTTTTTATCTAACGGAGCCGCGTATGCGGGAGGCCGCTTTATGGCCGATCCGCTGCACGCCATGGTTGTGTGGTCTATATCCGAATCAACGAATAGGCATAGAGACAGAATCCTAGCAAGAACAATATGGTCATCGCTATCGATGCGGAGTGCTTGAAGCTGAAGAACACGAGTTGCTCGATTGCTCGTGCCAACCAAAATAATGCGATGAATAATAGCAGAGCCCGTCCCATGTTTGATGTACCAAGTTCTGATGTGTGAAATAGCGAAATGTATCCGAATAACAGAAAGCAAAACATCAGACACAGATTCAGTACCTGCATGATAGCGCCATTGATGTATGTCAACTTAGGTAATTCATTATGCCACTTGAAGATTTTCCAAAACATAGCGTGAAAAACCAAAAACGCCAGGTTGTAGAGCCCACCGATTTTAATTACTGTCTGAGTATCCATATTTATATTTCTCCTCCACATAACGGAGCCGCGGCTGAGCTGCTGGCCGAAGGCCAGTCCGTTCCAGTCGCTTGTTCGGCCGCCGTAGGCGGTTGAGCAAGCGACTATCAGACGCGGCTACGTTCGGCCGTCCGCGTATGCGGCGGCCGAACGTAAAGTTCACAGGCCGGGCGACGTTTTTATTGCCCGGTCATGTGAAACGCCCGGTTAACCGCCAATTATTTCGTTTAACCCTTTGATTACTATATCAAGCTCTTCATTGTTTACTTTTGAAATTTTTTTGCGAATTCGTTTTATGGAAAGGGTTCGGATTTGACTGATCTTCACCCAGGATTTTTTAGGAAGTTTTACACTGCTAAGTTCAAATGTGAGGGGATAACCAGCTTTTTGTGGTTGGCTGGTTAATGCGACAGCAATAACAGTTCCTGATCTTTCATTGAAAACATCGTGGCTGAGAATAAGAACAGGGCGTAATCCACCCTGCTCACTCCCAATCATCGGATTTAAATCAGCCCAGCAGATATCACCTCTTAGTATTCCAGCCATTCTTCTAACTCCGATGTGAAACCTTCTTCAGCTAAAGACTGTTCAAATTCAGGGTTAAGTTTTGCACATTCTTGAGCCAGGCGATTTTTTTCAATTCGTTTCAGTTTCTCCGCTACTGCCTCTTGAATAGCTTTACTTCGGTTTGGGAAAAAGTTTGCTTTAACAAGTATATCCAGTCTTTTAACCATATCATTCTCTAATGTAATTGCTATTTTTGATGCTGTCATTTTGTCACCTCCGGTATGATAATAAGTCATACCGGAATCAATTTCAAGTATAAATATTTTCACTACTGTCCGGAATAGAATTATTTAACACCAAGTAACATAAAGAATTTATTTATT
>DSAV01000123.1 GCA_011046295.1 Deltaproteobacteria bacterium
AAACTACCGTAAAAGCCGCGTATAACGACGTGGAATAAGGCCCAAGACAAAAAATCTGCGAAGCATAATCACCGATAAGAAAAGCAACCATTGCTATGGAACCGGTCTGAATCACCGCCATGCGCGCCCAGGCAAACAAGAAAGCAGGCATGCCGCCGAAAGCGCGGCGCAGGTAATGATAATCACCGCCGGCATGTGGATACGTGGAAGTCAATTCGGCGTAACACAGCGCCCCAATAAAAGACGCCACGCCTCCCAACAGCCAGAAAAACATAATCATAGAGTCACTGTCGGCGCTCGCCGCCACAATGGAAGGCGTTTTGAAAATGCCGATACCCACGACCATGCCCACGATAATCGCCACGGCATCTATAATAGAAAGTGTTTCTTTCGGTTTTGAATTGTTTTGCATTTAGCCTTTCTTTTTCCCACACAAAAAAAAGCATTTAGTTACTCTTGCGCATTTACCGTGCTTCCGGATTGTAACTTTGAGATTTGATTATTACTATAATCTGCTTTCAGTGTAAAAGTATAGGTAAAAGAAAAATACCTGTCAATGAAAACAGAGTTTACTTTGAAAAAGTGTTTAAGGGCTTTGTCTACTTTATCTTCAGTATTTTTTGTACCTGCAGACTCAGGCGCCACTGCGGATGTTCGATAATATAATCGATTGTTTTTCTGAGATTTCCTTCATAGTTTGGTCCATGGAGGGGTTGGAGATAGAAATGTTTAAAATCAAGCCCGGCGAACTTTGAAGGCCGTGCCTGTGGTTGAGGATAAACCAGCTTCAGCTCATTGCCGCTTTTCTGTTTTAATATTGTCCCCGTTTTCGGGCTGACGCAAAGCCAGTCGATTCCCTCCGGCGCTTTTATCGTGCCATTAGTTTCGACGGCAATTTCAAATTTTTCTTTTCGCATAACGGAAATCAGCTTATCGTCGAGTTGCAGCAGTGGTTCTCCCCCCGTGAGCACGACAAACACTTTGGCGCCGCGGGCATTTACCGGCCACATCCGCGCGATTTTTTCCGTCAGCTGCCGCGCGTTTTTATAAATGCCGCCGCCGGGTCCGTCTGTTCCGGCAAAATCCGTATCGCAAAATTTGCAGATTGCCCGCCTGCGGTCTTCTTCTTGTCCCGACCACAAATTACAGCCGGCAAAACGGCAGAAAACAGCCGGGCGTCCGGAGTAATATCCTTCTGCCTGGAGGGAGTAAAATATTTCTTTAATCAGATAAGGCAATTTTCGACCGCGTCAGCTGTATTTGACGTATTTTATGGGGTCTTCCAGTCCCGCTTCATTAAAACCTTTTAAACGCAGGAGACAGGAATCGCATTGGCCGCAAGCCAGTCCGTATTCGTTCGGGTCATAGCAGCTGAAGGTGAGGCCAAAATCAACTCCCAGTTCCCTTCCCTTTTGTATAATCCGTGCTTTACTCATCTCGATGAGCGGCGTATGAATTTTTAAACGGTCCGCTCCGCTTACGGACGCCCTGGTCGCTAGATTCGCCATGTTTTCGAAGGCGGCAATATACTCGGGACGGCAGTCCGGATAACCGCTGTAGTCAACCGCGTTCACGCCGATAAAAATATCCGAGGAACCCAGCACTTCCGCCCAGGCCAGGGCGTAGGATAGAAAAATTGTGTTGCGTGCCGGAACATAAGTTATCGGTATATCTTTTGCCATTTGCGCCACGTCCCGGTTTTTGGGAACATCGACATCCGCGGTAAGCGCGCCTCCTCCGAAAAGACGAAGGTTAATGTCAACAAATAGTTGTTTGACAACGCCAAAATGCTGCGCGACGCGCGATGCCGCCTCCAGTTCCACGATGTTTCTCTGACCGTACCGGAAGCTCAGCGCGTGGGCATCAAAATCCATTTGTCTGGCAATTGCCATTGTTGTCGCTGAATCTATGCCGCCGCTCAGCAATATTATCGCTTTTTTCTGAAGCGTCATGTTTTCAGTATCCATAATTTTTATTTACCAGATTTTTGGAAAAATAACAGCAGCTATTTGGAGGATACTTTATCAAGGGCGAATAGTTTTTTCGTGTTTTGCGACGTGGCCGCGGCAATTTCTTCCCATGACAAATTTTTCAGCTGCGCCACTTTTTGGGCAGTATGTTCTATGAATGATGGCTCGTTTCTCTTCCCCCGAAAGGGCGCAGGCGCCAGATAGGGGCAATCCGTTTCGAGAAGAATAAATTCCAGGGGAACTTTACGCACGACTTCGTGAATCATTTTCGCCTTTTCGAAAGTCACAGTGCCGGGCGCGGAAATAGACAAACCCAAATCGAGGCATTTCGCGGCCATTTCATAATCACCGGAAAAGCAATGAAAGACGCCGCGGCAAACACCGGAGGACTTTAGCAACTGCAATGTCTCGGCGTGTGCTTCGCGGTCATGGATGACAACCGGCAGACCGAGCTCACGCGCCAGATCGAGCTGTCTGGCAAATACTTCTATCTGCTTTTTTTCCGGGGAAATATCGCGGAAAAAATCCAGGCCGATTTCACCGTAGGCGACTACTTTCGGCTCTCGCGCCAATTTTCTGAATTCATCGAAATGTTCATCCTCCGCCCCCGCTGCGTCGTGCGGGTGAATACCTATGGTGGCGAAAACATTTTCATATTCGCGGGCAAGGGCAAGCGCTGCACGACTGGCGGCAAGATTTGTCCCCACTGTTATAATACAATCAACCCCTGCCTTTTGCGCGCGCGCGATGACTTCGCCGCGGTCGGAGTCGAATTCTCTCATTTCCAGATGCGCGTGAGAATCAATCAGCATTTTTATTCTTCGTTATCTGCCAGAGAAACTTCTTCGGCGTTTTCCGCTGAATCGGGCAGCTTCATCAACAACATCTGCACCTCATTTTCCAGATATTCACCCGCCAGCAGGCGGCGTACAAGAATTCTTTTGTCCATTTCCAGTATGTGGGCGCTTTCCTTTTTCGACATGTTTTCTTCTCTCCTTGCTTGCTATGAATAACCGGACGGACATCTATTATATTTTCCCAATTTTATCAAGTATGAAGACGCTTATCGGCGTTTTCATGCCCGGAAATATCTTGACATTGGCAAATATTTCCAGTAGTTTATGCATGTTTTTTAAACGCCCGCGCTTTTTTCGCGCTTATTTTTTTTAAGGTGCGTCTGCCAAATGCGCTTGACCATTGAGCCAAAAAAAGAAATTTATGTGCTAGTAAACGGTAAAAATATTATTAAATCCCGTTTCCACCAGACGTTGCCGAATGATTTTTTCTCCATCGAGCAGACCAAGCCCCATCTGGAAGAAAACCACGTCAACGAAATTGTTCTGGTGAGTTATTCGACAAACGGTGAGAATAAAAAAGGCCGTTTTGGTTTTGAAGCCAGAATTAAGGCGATTACATCTGACCGGCTCGTTATCCTGCACAAACTCAATGATCCGGCCGCCTGCGAATTAAGAAGCTGGCCGCGCATCAGGCATAATTTGCTGCCCAACATCCACGCCAGCTGCCAGAAAAAAGAATCCCAGGTGGTGGATGTATCCTGCAACGGCGCGCACATGATTCTTTATGAGTCCGACACTTCGTCCAAGATCGGCGCCGCGGTCAAACTGAATTTTGTTTTTGACGACGGCGAAGTAAATATTGAAGGCCAGATTCTGCGCAAATGGAAGGATAGCTTTCACAGAACGCACATCGCGATTTCTTTTTCCGAAGACAACGATATCAGCAGGTTCATTTACTAATTAACTTGGCCGGATTTATTTTTCGCTTTTGTCCGCGGCCGGTTGTCATTACCTCACGATCTTAAGCAAAAATTTCCACTCATCGGGTAATTCCTTCTGTATGTAGATAAAAAAACACCACGTCGTGATCTTGCTGTGATGTGGTGTTTTCATGATCTAAAATATTGGCCTAATTTGACTTACGCCTGCTGGTCTTTTTTTACCGCCTCTTCAATTTCGGCATCCTTAATGGAGAGGTCGCGGGAATAATCGGGGCAGCGCACAAAACCCTGGGAATCCGTGGAGACGCTGAAGCGTTTCTGGCAACCCGCCCGCCAGGCGCATATCGCGCAATATTTCTTTTCCGAGCTCATCTGATAATAATCCTTCCTGTTTTAGCTTTCTGCTTCGCGGGCAACATTATAAACACATAACGTTTATGTCAAGAAATATCGCTTTTTCCCGACACGGTTTTAACTCGTCTTATTAATTTCCTATGCGCCGATCTTGCCAGAAAATAACGCTGCCGCGCGGCGGCTCGTCTTCATCATCGCCCGGTCGGGGCAGTCTTTCCGGGTCACCGCCGGCTGACGTGGTAATATAAAGGTCTGCCCTGCCTCCGTCAGGGGGCACGGAAACAATCACGGCTGAAGCCACGCCGCTTCCTGCTCCGAGACTGACTGACCGAGCGCCACCATCCCACTGGCCTTTGCCGCTGATGAAATCCAGACTGTAGACAAATGCCTCACCCGCGGCGTTACAGGGGTCTCCCCCCTGACCCGTAGTCGGCATATAAGAAGTATAATAGACCCTTCCCTCATATACGGTGGGTTCAGCCAGGATTTTTTCATGTTTGGGAAGCTGGATATACCAGCCATCATGCGTCTCAGACTGTTGATCCGTGAATGTACTAGTTTCACCTAAATTATACAAATCGGCGATAGCGTAAGTCACTTCACTGTCTCTGCCCGAATCTCTAATCGCGTAAATTCGCTCCTGGGCATTGGGCGCGGTGGGGTTGGTTACATCACCCGTTCCCGCGTATATCCACAGATTACCCTCATAATCGATACTTACATCTACCGCAGTATAAATAGGCCTTATACCTGACGCGGATTCGTTATTAAAGAGCATGCTGCCGCTCCAGTTATTAACAACGCAACCATCATTGCTTTCGCCCTGTATTTTTTTGCAGAAATTAAAGCGCCAGATATTGCCGCCCACATCTCCGATATATGCCGTATCCATAAAACCATCGCTGTCATGATCGACAGCTACCGGCTCAGCCAACAAATCCCATTCCAGAGCGCTGTTATCAGCGTTAGTATATGACCAGAGAATCGAGCCGTCGGCTAAATCAATAACGAAAAAACCCTTGCCGCGCGTATCGCATTGCCCGCCGACTTTACCGCATCCGGAATATCCTCCTCCGATAAGCCCAACCCATTTTTCCACGCTTATTTTCTCTTCGCCCACGGTTTGAGTTAATCTCACCCGGCCGATAAACATTTTACTCCAGGGCTGGGCCAGGTACGGGCCGTGAGATGACGACAAGCCCGCATTGGCTCCGATGCGCCACAAAAAGCCAGGCGTATTTAAATTGGTATCGGTCACATCGAAGGCGTAATAACCGCAGTAATTATTATAATCGGCGGAGTAATCGGCGCTGAAGCCGGAATCACAGCCGGTTGACGAACTCCACAAGGTCGTAATTCCTCCGCGTCCCAGCGAGCTTACCATGATAGTTTTCCATTCATCTATTGTTTTTGTGGTATTGTAAATATCCGTCGCAGCTGTCTTTTGTACCCAGATATCCGCCGCGCTGGTCGGGCCGTCAACAAAATACTGGCGTAATTGCGCGGTCGGATGAGAAGTATGAGCGATAAGCTTGAGTCTTCTGAGCTGGTTGGGCGGAATAAAGCTCCATACTTCCTCCCCGCCTCCCTGGCCCAACTCTCCGGCACGGAAAGCGTGGAGCTGGCCGTCATTGGCGCCCAGCATGATTATGCGCCGGTATTCGCCGTCCCCGGGCGTGGACTTGCGAATGTATTCTTCCTGAAATTGTTCAAACGCTTTCGGCTCTGACTTGTCGTACCGATCGTAAAACATCGGATTGGGCGAAGTGATGGCGCGGGGTGATGAATGGAAAATATCTCCCAATCTCCAGTATTTTAAAGGATCGTCCGAAAGCTTTTCTCCGTCACGGAAATAATTAATAATCATGGTTCTGTTGTCCGCATCGTCTGCCCCCAGATGCGCTTGTGTTATAGCTGTTGTGTCCGTTTTGAATTCGACAAGCGTATTTTCAATCAATGTATAAATTTTTCTTGCCGCCGCGGTTTGGGTATTAGATAAAACAGCGCCACCGTCCCAGTCCGCCGGGGTTTTGATAGCGCCTGCCACAGTGCAACCAGCTACTTCATTGGCTACGTCATCTGCGCTGCAAATGCTGTATCTTTTCAAATGACCGTGCCAGAAAGGACAGTAATCAATGGGCGTAAAGGAAGCCTGATAAATGTAGTTTTCATCGGCGGTACGCACGGCCTGAATGGAAGCGGCGGTAAATGAATATGACATTTCCGTTATTTCGGAAAAGGCGCTCTTGAGGGCCGCTGTCAACTGCTGGGCATTTGACGCCAGAAAAGCGTAACCGTTCAAAGACAAATATCCCGGATCGTTTGAACCTGCCTTAAAAGTGTCCTCGGTACTGCAATAAGTGGCATCGGCGGAGGTTCCCGATATTTCCTCAAAACAGCTTGAGGTCACACCCGAAGGATAGCAGGCGGAGGCGGCGGATTTCAGCTGGCCCACACCCGGAGAGCCGGTTTCGCCCAAAGACCAAAACTTACAGCACGATGCCTCATTGGTGGCACAGTCAATCGGCAGACTGTAGGCCGACAAATTGCCCGTATTTTCCTGGGCGGGGTTGTTCGTGCCGCCGTAATAGGCCATCCAGTTGAGAGTTTTTAAAAGGTAATCAGGCATGTCCGCGCCGAAGCCGATTACAAATACTTTATAACCGGCATCGTTGAGAGCTTTAACCGCGGCAACCTGCTCTCTGCGGCGCTTATAAGAATGCGCCTGGCATTCCTGACCATTACCGCCGCAGGCGTAAGTATCCGCGCCGTCGGATATCAGGATGACAAACTTAAGGCGGCAGTCTTTCGCCGGATCCGAGGCTTTATGCGCGTCCAGATACGTTTTGGCTTCCTTTAAGGAAGCGACCAGCGGTGTACCCCCATAGGCTGTTTCCTTGCTTAAACAAAGTTTATTGACTCCACAGGTGTCTGTAATAACGCAACTATTTTCTTTATCGCAATATAGCTTCTGATAGGACGTTCCCGTAGTCTGGCCGAACTTGCTTATATCGACAATAACCCTGGCGTTGCCTTTTTCGTAATCCCCGGCGGTGTCGTCGTCGGTTTTGAAACGCATGTAGCCTACTCTGATACTCAGCGATTCGGCATCCAACTTATCAATTTTGCCGTCGTTATTGTCATCCAAAACATTAAAGACAGCCCGCTTGGCGATTTCCACGCGGCGGCAGTCGGTAGTGTACGAACCAGTTTGCGAAAAATAAAAAGGCCCCGAGCAATCTTCGTTGGACCAGTATGGCGTATTCATGTCAAAGCCGGAAGGAATTGTTCCCGTATATGGATAAGCCTTGCACAGTTTATTGATTCCGCCGGTTGACTCCGGGTAATATGCAACGTTAGCGCCGCAGCTATTTCCTGTTAGAGTATACATATTTATTCCCGCGGGCGTCCAGAGCATGGAGCCGGAAAGGTCGATAACAATGAGCGCGTCGGAATCCATGGGCGCGAATGTGTCCTGTTCATCGTTGGCCGGCGGTATTTCGTCGTCAATCGGATCGTCCGCCCAAGCTCCGCACGGAAAGCTCAAAAAAAACATTACCGCCATTATACAAACAAATGCCAGAAAGCGTTTTTTGTTTGGCATACTCTTATCCTCCTGACTTAAAAAATAAACACCTGAACAGATTCTGCATAAGTGGGCAACGGCTCTTTCTCCGGCGGTCTTTCCTCATCATCTTTTGCCCAAAGTAGCGGCACACACAAAAAAACAATTATCATTACTACACTGACCAGGGTTATAAGGTTTTTTCTGAAAAACATTACCTTTCTCCTTGTAAAAATTTAAACATCAAATAACTTCTTTCTCCGGCGTTCGTTTCACGAGATGACTGAGTCTCGTTATGAACGCCCCGCCGGCCTTCCTAATACTGAGTATCCGAAGGGCTCGGCGAATAGGCAATGCCGACGCTAATCCTTGCCCGCGATTTATAGTTTCTGTCCTCGCCGGTTACCGTTGTTGAAAAAACAGCGCCGGCCCAGTCATGGCGCAAACTGTAGCCGGGAAAATCGATACTGGGAAAATCAAGGTACCTGTCAGGTGTACCGGCTTCAAATCCAACTCCGGGATTGTTGTCCGGGTCGTACACTGTCCAGGGAATCGGCTGCAGGTCTATAGGATTCAGCCTTCTGCTGGCTTCAGTCACACCCGCTTCCGCGGCAGAAAAAGCTTTCGTTTCACCGACCATGCGCGAACTGATGCGGATGTCCTGCGTGCTCACCGTCAGAGCCAGAAACCCCACGGCAATCATAATCATTACGGCGATAACGGCCACAACAAGCACGAAGCCGTCCTGCGATTTCAAGCGCCTTTTTATTTTATGGTATGTATACAGCATGGTTCCTCACCAAAACATCCGTGGAATTAATCATTTTTTTGGACACACCTGTGTTAATGTCTATTTCGTCCGTTTCCGCAGCAATTGTTATTCTGACGCGCCGGATATTCGGAATATTAGCATTGGGATTGGTTATTTGGTTTCCGTCTTTGTCGAAATATTCAAACACGTCAATACCCAACTGTTGATTTATCACCACCGTTCCCGGCGCGCTTCCGCCTAACAGCGCGGCATTTCCGCTGCAGCTGACGTTACGCGTAATCTGGTCTCTCGACGCGCCCGCCGCCGCTGATGACGCGCTATATGAATAAAATATGTATTCATTGGTACCGCCATCGTTGGCACAGGCAGGCGCCGGAACGGCGACGCAGTCATTCGGATCGGTACAGCTGCAATATTTACCGATGACGCCGTCTGCGCTTAAATCCATTGCGATGTAAATATTATTCGCGTCCGCGTAAAGAATGCCTCTTTTCGCCGCGCTTGCCGCGATTGCGCCGGTAACAACGGTTACCTGGCCGCAATTCAGATTATTTAGAGTTTCTGTATGTGTCCACGTAGCTTCCGTCATCGACGGGTTGAAAGACGCCATCCTGATTTCCGCGGCCATGAAATCAAGCACGGCCCGCGTGTCCTGCTGGGTAATGACCTTTTTCCCCAGACCGGCCGTGGTGCGCTGCGCCATAATCATCGCTCCGTAAATCGCGGTCATGAGTATCGCACCCACCGCGATTGCGATTATCAGCTCCAACAATGTAAATCCGTTTTTTTTCATTTTTGTCAAACTTCTTCTATTTGTGAAAATTAAAAATCCTCGTCGCGACAATGGAACTGTTTATGCCGCCAGCCGGCCCTCCAAGCCAGGTGACCCGCACATTCACCAGCCAGGCGTTTACCTCTCCGTCATAGGGATTAATTGACGTGCAAACCTCAAAAGTCGCGTCTCCCTCCAAGCCGGATGAGCCGCTGACCGTGATTGATTGACAAACCGGGTTCGTCCCCGTTACATCCACGTCAATGTCGCGGTTCATTATCTTGTATTGTTCGGCCTCCAGCCTGGCCTGCATTATCAGGGCGGCCCGGCCCAGGTAATCCGCCTTAAAACCGGTTCTCACCGACATGCTTTGCATGGGCATCAGCGCGACAATGGCAACCATCGCCAGGAACGCGGCAATCAGCGCCTCCACCAGGCTTATTCCCCTGTCATTTAATATTTTTTTACATCTTATCATAATCGACTCTTATTCTTCCCATGATGTTAACGGTTACAGTCGCTGTGGCCTCGCCCAGCCGCGCGTGGCGCAACTCCACCGTGCCGGGAGGATTTATTGTACCGCGTGGCTGGATGTTAATCGTTGGCGGTGTCCCGGTAAAAGTTGTAGAATTAATGCTCACCAAGGGGCTTTTATCGGCAAAACTCCTGGTGCCCAGTGTTATGAACGTACCAAGATTATCCGGATCTTCTGCTTGAACAATGTAGTTATTGTTAGCGTCACTAATTACTATCTGATAACGAATATTTTCCGCTATCGCTCTTTGACGGTACAGGGCGATTTCCGAGGAAAAATTACGCGCCGCTTCCCTGAAATTTACCTTGTGACGGTAGTTGTTAAACGACGGCGCCGCTATTGCTAAACTAATGCCTAACAGCGCTACTGCCACTATCAATTCTATTAAAGTGAAACCTTTATTTCTCCCCAGCTTCACGTCATACCCATTAAAACGCATTATACCACAAAAAAAATACGCAATCTACATGCCAGTTTCTGTGATATTCCCCCCCCTGTGCCGTACCTTAATAAATACCTTTTTTCATTATATTTTAACCCTTAAAACTTTTTCTGTTACTTTTAACCGGCCAATGATTTTTCCCCGCTGCTGAAATAAACCGGTTTTGTCCGTAATTTTCACTATTTTTAATACCCTATCAAAATAAAACGCATAAAGGTGTCTCCCCAAAAAATACAGGCAACGGCCGCCGCCGCCAAAAAAGGTCCGAAGGGCACGGCATATTTCATATCCTGCTTTTTAATAATCATTGCGCTTATCCCCACCAGCGCGCCTGTCAGGGAGCTAAACAGCAAAATAAAAATGAGCGCTTTCCAGCCGAAAAAACCGCCGATCATGGCCAGCAGCTTGATATCGCCGCCGCCCATTCCCTCGCGCTTCGTGATTACCTCATACCCGAAGGCGATAACAAACAAAATCCCACCGCCGATTATTATGCCCAACAATGACTGCTGCCAGGGCACTTTTACAACCAGAACAGCCAACAGGAAAAAAACAGGAATGCCGGGAAGAGTTAAAACATCGGGAATAATTTGATGCTTCAAATCAATAAAAGCTATGATAATTAATACGCATGTAAACACAAAATGAACGAGAAACATCCAAGAAAGACCAAACTGCACAAATATAAGCAGGGAAAACGCTGCTGTAATCAGTTCCACCAGAGGGTATTGCCAGGATATTTTCTCTGAGCAGTCACGGCATTTGCCTTTTAAAATGAAAAAACTGATTATGGGAATATTATCGTAAAAACGGATTGATTTTTTACAGTGCGGACAGCGCGAAAGTGGCCGGACAATCGACTCTTTTTCGGGCAGGCGATAAATGCATACGTTGAGAAAACTGCCAACAACAGCGCCGAAAACAAATGAAAAAATATTTAAAATCATGGCTTCCTTATCTTCATTTTCTGGAATTAAGGAGACAACACCGGCGGATTTTGCTTTTTATTTCGGCAGTTCCGCCGCCTTATCCCAGTAATTCCAAGGACTTAGGCCGTAAACTTTGCGTCACGCCTTTTCAGGCGCTTTGCCTCTTTTCGATAACTTAATTTTACTCTTTTCATATACAAAGTCAAGAACATTTAGATAAGCGAATTGCCTCAAATAAAATGTTACCGAAGGGGTTGATAAAAGAGGTTCGTTGCCTCAAAAACCGATGTTACCGAGAAGAGAATCGGAAACGGAGGTTTTTATATGAGTCCCCAGGCTAAGG
>DSAV01000235.1 GCA_011046295.1 Deltaproteobacteria bacterium
AGAATGGTTTTGCCTAAAAAATCCGTGTCTACTCCGGCCAATATTTTTAAAAGTGAACTTTTGCCGGACCCGTTGAGGCCGATAACGCCTATTTTCGCGCCGTAAAAATAAGAAAGATAAATGTCTTTAAGGACAGGTTTTTTTTCGTAGATTTTGCTTACTCCAATCATGGAGTAAATTACTTTGTTGCCTTCATTGGCCATGGAATTGCTATCTCCGTTAAATGTTAAATATAGGGAAAAATATTTTGAATGATAATATTGAAATTATCCTGAATTTTATCTTTGCCTGTCACCATTCCCATGTGTCCCGGAAAGAGAAACTCCAAGTCAAGCTGGGAAAGAGAAACAATGCTCTTTTTCAGCAGAGCGCCGTTGCCGCCGGGGAAATCCGTGCGCCCAACGTTTTCCTGAAATATTACATCGCCGCAAAAAAGCGCTTTTTGCTGGGGCCAATAAAGGGCAATGGAACCGGGAGAGTGGCCGGGTGCCAGAATAATTTTAAATATTTCCTCGCCCAGCGAGATATTGCCTTCTTCCAGCGGAAAATTTATATGCATTTGCGGCACGGTTATGCCGAATAAGCCGTATAATTCTGAGCCGACACCTTTGAGGAACTCCAGCTCTTTGGTGTGCAGGCCGATTTTTATTGTTTCCGGGTCAAACAGCTCGGAACCCTGAAAGTGGTCGGGATGAGAGTGCGTGTTGATGACATAACGAACGCCTTCTTTTTTAATGCCGTCGGCGGCCATTTGTTTTAATAAATCAGGCACGTAGCGGGTCAGCCCCGGGTCGATTAACGCCTGAACTTCTCCGCCTATGTAGAAGCTGTTGCAGTTATTATCGAAATAGTTTGTCCATTCGTAAACGTAAATGTCATTTTTTAACTTCATAATTCATCCTTTGCTTGAGATTTGGCCGGGACAAAAATCCACAGCAAAATGTATATCAATAATCCGGTTCCGAAAAAAACAACAAACAGGACAAACAGCAGGCGCCATGTCCATGAAGGAACCGGCGTGTGCTCACCCAGCCCGCCGCAGACGCCGCCCAGCCAAAAATCTTCTTTTGATCTTGTGAAAGTATGCAGCCAATTTTTCTTTGTCATTTCATATAGCCTCAGTTATTAAGAAGGAAGAGACTTTGCTCTATTTTTCTTTCGGGAAAAGCTCTTCCAGCGGTATGTCCATGGTGCGATGACTTATGTTGACAACAACCCTGTCTTTGTTCAACAGAATGAATGTCGGCACCCCCATTATATTGTAACTATTAGCGACGGTTTCATTTTTATCAAGAAGCACCCGGTAAGGCAAAGAATTCTTTTTCACAAAGCGCTTCACACGTTTTGCCGATTCCCCGATGTTTATGTACACTACTTCCATGCCTTGCGGTGTATAGGTCTCATAAATCTTTTTGTAAGCCGGTATTTCCGTGCGGCAGGCCGGGCACCAAGTGGTGCCGAAAAACAAAAGCACCGTATCGCCGGAATACCTGCTGAGCCTGAAAGTTTTACCCTTTAAGTCCTTTAAGGAAAAATCCGGCGCGGTCACAACTTCTTTCTTGAACGGCGCGTTGGGAATAAACTGCCCAAAGCAAAAGGTGGTGACGCCAATGATAAGAACCGTCAGGATGACTAAAGCGGTAATTGTTTTTTTATTCATGGCACTCCTTTTTTTTTAAAAAGATAAAGTTCCCGCAATATACAGAAAATATTCTCCCGCGCCAATCAATATAAAACCAAACACATAATTTATTTTTTTCATCCAGTTTCCGGCCTGCGGCAGCGAGGCAATCAGCCCCGTAAATGTTCCGACAATAATCAGCAGGGTTCCCATGCCGAAGGAAAAAACAAAAAGCAGGCTCACTCCATACAGGACGTTTGTCTGCAGCGCCACGTATCCTAAAATAACAGCGAGAATAGGCGCCGTGCACGGTCCGATAACAAAGCCGGAGGAGGCGCCAAGCAGAAAACTTCCGGCAAATCCTCTTTTCACACCGCCGGAAGCTTTCAGAAGTTTTTGCGGAACACGGAGAGATATTTTGAAAACACCCAGCATTGCCAGTCCCATGATGATGCAGAGATTGGCCATAAGAAAATAGATAAGCGGCGTCGTCTGCATTTGACCGAAAAGCCTGCCGGATAGCGCCGCCAGCGCTCCAAGAATGGAGTAGGTGACCGCCAGGCCGCCCACGTAAAAAAGCGAAAGGACAAAGCCGCGCAGTTTGGATGACGCCCGCGCGCCAATAAACCCCACAGTTACCGGAATCAGAGGATAGGTGCAGGGCGTAAAGCTTATTACCACACCGCCTGCGTAAGCAGCCAGAAACGCCAGGAACACCGAGCCTTGCAGATAAACATTAAAGTTTCCAATCAGATTTTCTATCATTTTATTTTTGGGTTTCCATGTTGATATGGTAAAAGAATAGGGAAAATGTTATTCGCCGTCAAGTTAATTTGTAATTTATGTATGGAAAACGAAAACTACTTTAAAAAGATTGTGACATTTTTCATGGCAAGAGGGTTGGGTAATTATGGTGCCGAAGCCGGGATTTGAACCCGGACAGGCGTACGCCCACTAGACCCTGAACCTAGCGCGTCTACCAATTCCGCCACTTCGGCACGCGAAAGTGCAATATACCTAACGGTTTGTTCTTGTCAAGATAAAATGAGCTTGAAATTAATTTCCAAAATGCTATGTTACCGCGCTGATAATTTATATGGCATGGCGGTTCTGACGTGATTGTATTTAACAAAACAGAAAACATAACTGACGACTTTCAGGGAGCTTTTGTCACCGTCGGCAACTTTGACGGCGTGCATTTGAGCCATCAGTTCATCTGCCGAAAACTTGCCGAAGAAGCTAAAGAAGCCGGCTCCAAATCGATGGTTATCACGTTTGATCCGCATCCCAAGATGATTTTGCATCCGGACATCAGGCCTTTTTATCTGATAACAACTCTCGAGGAAAGGCTGAAGCTTTTGGAGGAATGCCAGCTTGACGCGGCAATGGTTATCCCTTTCACGCTGGATTATTCACGTACTACCGCCGAACAGTTTGTTCATCAGTTTCTGCGGCAGAAGCTGGCAATAAAAAAAATTATCGTTGGTCATGATTATAAATTCGGCCGAGGCAAAAACGGCAACAGTGATTATTTGATTGCCGCAGGGCGCGAGCATAATTTTTCCGTCGAGGTTATTGACGCTTTTAAAGTGGGCGATGATATTGTCAGCAGTACAATGATAAGGAATCTGATTTTGGAAGGAGACGTCAGGAAAGCCTCTGTCTTGCTGGGCAGATGGTACAATGTGGCAGGCACAGTGGAAAGCGGTCACGGGCGCGGCGAGGTTCTTGGTTTTCCGACCGCAAATCTAAAACCTCAAAAAGAACTCCTGCCGGCGCCGGGTATATACGCGGCATATGTTTTTTGGAGGGGCAAACGCTACGCCTCCGCCGTGAATGTCGGAGCGAAGCCGACATTTCACGATTATGTTGACACAGTTGAAGCTTATTTGCTTGACTTTAAAGATAATCTGCGGGGTGAAAGAATTGATATTCATTTTGTGGAAAAGTTGCGTAATATTGTAAAATTTGATAATTTGGAAGAACTGAAAAAACAAATTGAAGCGGATGTGGAACAAGCAAGGATGATATTGCTGTAAGAGGTATAAGAAAAGAGATTTAATTGATGCGGAGGTTGTTGTAAATATGTTGAAAATAGCTATTGTCGGCGCAACCGGGATAGTCGGCCAGCAGGCGATTGTGAGTCTGATTGGACATCCCTGGTTTAAAATTGAAAAACTTGTCGCATCGGAGCGTTCAGCGGACAGAAAATATATTGATGCCCTCAAGGACGCCAACGGTTCATCGCGCTGGTGGTGCACGGAGGAACTGCCCCCGGATATCGCCGAGATGGTGGTGGAAGAAGCGTCCGCTTTCGACCCGGCGTCCGTGGATATAATTTTTTCGACCATGGACGCTTCCGCGGCGAAAGAGCTGGAACCAAAATACGCTAAAACCACTCCTGTTATCAGCACGGCATCGACGTTTCGGTGGGAAGAAGACACCCCAATTCTGGTCGGCGGCGTGAACATGGACCATGCGGCGCTTCTGGCCGTGCAGCAGAAAAACCGCGGATGGAAAGGGTTGGTTTCTCCCAAGTCCAATTGCACTATTGCCGGGCTTGTGGTGTCCCTGAAACCTATTCTTGATAATTTCGGTGTCAAACAGGTTATGGCGACTTCCCTGCAGGCCATGTCGGGAGCGGGAAGGACCCTGGGTCTCTCTGCTATGGATATGACGGAAAACGTTGTTCCTTATATTCCGGGAGAAGAAGCAAAGGTGGAAAGCGAGCCCCTAAAAATTTTGGGCAAGCTGACCGGCGGGAAAATTGCCAACGCATCTTTCGGCATTAGCGCTACCTGCACCCGTGTGCCGGTAATTGACGGCCATCTGGTTTGTGCCACTGTGCAGACCGAAAGGCCCTGTTCGCCGGAAGATGTGAAAAAAGCCATGATGGAGTGCGGTAAGGATTTTGCCGATCTGCATTTGCCCAGTTCCCCAAAGCGCCTGATTGACGTTACCGAAGACCCTTTTCGTCCGCAGCCTAGAGTGGACCGCGATAAAGGCGGAGGTATGACCGTAACCGTCGGCCGCATCCGCAAGGATCCGGTGATAGAAAACGGTATCAAATATGTCTGCCTGGCTCACAACACCAAACTGGGCGCGGCCAAAGGCGCACTGCAGACCGCGGAATATCTGGTGAAAAACTTTTTGAAGCTGGTTTAAAATTTAATTGTCCGTTTTTAGGCCGCGGTTTTTAATAACCGCGGTCTATTTATTTTGTTCGTGGAAAGCAAATCTGTGTTGCAGATATGTTGGCTAAGGACGTATTAGACAAGAAATTTTACGAGCCCGACACCAAACTGGTTGCCCGCGCGCTTTTGGGTAAAAAACTGGTGCGTAAAATCGGGCGTAAAGAGATTTCCGGGATGATTGTGGAAACGGAGGCTTACTGCGGACAGGAAGACACCGCGTGCCACGCGCATCGCGGGAAAACAAAGCGCAATGAGGTTATGTTCGGCGCTGCCGGCCATGCCTATGTCTATTTTACCTATGGCATGCATTATATGCTCAACTTGGTAACGCAGGAAGAAGAAAACCCCTGCGCCGTTCTAATCCGCGCGGTTATTCCTTTGGCCGGCATTGAGGAAATGGAAAAACGCCGGGGGAAAAACAAAGCGCAGCTGGCCAATGGCCCGGCAAAACTCTGCCAGGCGCTGGCTATAGACAAATCGCTGAATGGTTGGGACGTAACCAGAGGCGATAAATTGTGGGTGGAAGACTACAGAAAAATACCGCCCAAGGCAATTTTAGCTACTTCCCGCATCGGTATTAACTACGCCAGAGAAGAGCACAGAAAGGCGCTGTGGCGATTTTTGCTTCAGGCCAAGGGCTAAAAAAAATTTCCCCAAACCTATTGTTCGACTTCTTCTTTTTTGTATAGCTCCAGAAACAATCGCCAGCTCGCCAGGAAAAGTGACGCGATAACCGGCCCCAGAACAAAACCGGAAATGCCGAAAACTGCCAGTCCTCCCAGCATGGACAGAAAGATTAATAGAGTGTGCATTTGGAGGCCATGCCCCACAAGTATCGGCCGCAGCATTGTGTCCACGCCGCCGATTACTACCGACCCGAAGGCGAGAATTATGATACCTTGCAATATGTGCCCCTGAAACAACATGATTATACCAGCGGGCAACCAGATTAACGAACAGCCAACGGCGGGAACAACGGCAAGGCCGAACATTAAAACTCCCCAGATGAGCGCTCGTTCGATTCCGGTAAAATAAAAAAGCAGTCCCCCCAGCAACCCCTGAAGGCCGCCGATGACAAAGGTGATTTTCAAGGTGGCTTTGGCGGTGGTCAGAAAGTGACGGATGAAAGTATCCATGTGATGTTTGCCTGCTGGTATATAATGGGTAATTGCGTTGATAAACTTGTCTCCGTCACGCAAAAAGAAAAACAGAGAGTAAAACATAACTATCACTTGAATAATAAGAATAATAGTGTTTTGCGTCAATCCGGACAGATTTTTGAAAATAAATTCGGCAAAGGCTTTTAATGCCTCCGCTGATTTGACTGTCAGAAATTTAAAGTTGATGTCCAGGCGCGCGAAAAACGGATATTGGTTTAGGTAATTCAAGATTGCCGTGATGTTGTCAACCCATCTGCTTCTGTCAGAATCAATAGCTTTATACAGTTCCATAAATTCAGCGATAAGCAGGTTGATGAGAAAGCTCGCAGGTAAAATCAGGCAAACGATAACGGCAAACAGTGTAATGCCGGCAGACAGGTTTTCGTATTTGACTCTTTTTAACAATAAATTGTTCAAAGGAGAGAATATGCCGGCAAGAAGAACCGCCCAGAATATGGCGAAAAAGAAAGCTTTCAGCAGGTAGCCGAAGAAGAGAGTGATAATTCCCAGCAGGACGAAAAATATTATATTTTGAAAAGTGGCAAACGGTTTCTCATTCATCTTTTGTGTGACCTTTCGCGCTCCTTACAGTGCAGCTGACATTTTATTGTTTACAATTTTATTTCGCCAATATCAAGCGCCGCTTTTGTCCTAGACGGGAAAGAACAATTATATGAAGCCCAGTTTTTTGAATGATAATAGAGCCGCCTGCCCGATGTCAACACAATCAATCGTGAATAAGGACATAATTTTACGGTTCATTTCGAAAATGGCTGAAAAATAATTGACATTTTATCTAATATGAATAAATTATTACAAAATACGGCGGTTTTTAAAAAATCGTCGCCAGGAGGGAAATTTAATGCTTACAGTTTCGGACAAGGCAGCTCAAGCCATCAATGACTTTCTCAAAGACAAGGACAAGAGTATGGCCATAAGGATTACATTGTCTATCGGTTGATCCGGGCCCGCTTTGGGCATGGCTCTGGACGAGCCTAAAGGAGAAGATGAAGTTTTTGAAGAAAAAGGCACGAAGTATGTCATCGATAAGGAAATATACAACCAGGCGAAGCCGATCAATGTGGATTTTGTCGCCACGCCGCAGGGATCTGGTTTTCGGCTTACTTCCAGTCTCTCCCCCGCTCAGGGTGGAGGATGCGGGTCTTGCAGTTGCTGAAAATATGCGGGAGGTGATTTTTCCCTCCCGCTTATTTTTTTGTCAATCATGAATCAAAAAAACAAAAAAATAGAGCAAGCCGAAAATTACCTGAGCCAGGGCAGGTATAATGAAGCAATTGAACTGCTTCATGACCTAAGGAAAACACTGCCCGACGAAGAATCTGTTCTGCTCATGCTGGCGTGGGCTTATTACGACAGTGGGAATACCGGGCGCGCCGTAGAATCTTTCCGTGAATTGTTCGAACGGGAACTCCGTCGTAATATTTTTACGGGCTTTGCTTATGATGAACTTGTGCGCATCTATAAACAAGAAAAAAAGTACCGTCAATTGGCGGAAATTTGTGAGAAAGCGGTTTGTGCCCAGGCGCAGGATATCGGGCTTCTGGCGGAGTTGGGAAACGCGTACCTCCGCTCAGGCAATCCCCAAAAAGCACGTGTCGTTTATGAAAAAATTGTAAGGCTGGATGAAGATAACGCTTTTTTTTATTGCTGCTGGGGAGAAGCATTGTTTGCCTGTGAAATGATAAAGGAAAGCGAAGACGCCTATGAGCGCGCCTGTCAAATAGAGCCGGAGCAATCAGGAAATTATTATTTCAAGCTGGCTGTTTTGTTCCAGAAGGCGCAGAAATACGATGAGGCCGTAAGAATTATTAATAAATGTATTGCCGCAAATCCTGAAAATGCTCTTTATTATTGTTCGCGCGGGGATTGTCTTATTTATTTGGGTAAAATACAAGATGCCCTGCAGGAATACGAAAAGGCGCTGGAACATGGCAGGCCGGGAAACGCAGGCGCTTATTTTAACCGCCTGGGTAATTTGTTAATGAAAGAAAAACACTACTTTGCTGCTGCGGCTGCTTTCGAGCGGGCAATTGAGCATGAAAAAATACAAACGTATTATTTGGGATTGGCGTCCGCCTATAGGGCGATGGGGCGTGAGGATAAATTCCACGGGATTCTCAGCCGGTTAAATGACATTAAACAGAATTAGATTTTTCCGAATTTACGGATATTTTCCCTGAATAAAAAGTAAAAATCGTTGTTTTCCGCTATTTCTTTCCTCAAAATCAGACCTGTCTCAGTAATTTCTTTTTTATTTATGATCAGATTCACACTTTTATTGTAAGCGCGCATGTTATCCATGGTAGGGTATGTTTCGCTTATCAAGGCGACAAAAGTCTGCCGGCGGATGGGCATGATAAGCTCCTGGATATAATTGAGCACGTAATTGGTTTCCCAAGTGTCGGTATCGAAGTTTTCATCAAGAACAATAACATCAAAAATGTGGAAACGCATGTACCGGAGAGCTTCTTTGAATGTGACCGGTTCGACAAGGTCGTAGTCAAGTTCTTTGAGCGCGTTACTGATGGTTTCCCTGATAAAGCCATCCTGGTGGCAGACCATGGCCGTTTCTTTGTCCGGGCTCAGGTAACCGAATGGGCGGGCGGAATAATCCATTGTTTCCGAAGATGTTTCCTGTGTCATTTTTTCATCGCTCATGATAAATCCTCCCGGCGCCGTTTGTTTGCGCCGAATGAAAAATTATTGACTTTATACTTTCCACGGATCTGTTTTGCTTTTGCCGTAAGTTTTGTCCACTTCCAGTGTGTGCAAATCGGTGGTTTTTTCGCCGCGGGCGCTTTTTATGGCGTCTATTCCCCTGCCTACATTGGATTTGTTCGAGGCGTATGCCCTGGCCGTCTGCTCGGTAATTAAACCTTTTTCGTAGAGGTCGACAATGCAGTTGTCAAAAGTTATCATCCCGAAAGCTTTGCCCTGCTGGATAATATCGAAGAACGTTTTTCCTTCGGCCTCCCCGTGCAGGATAATGTCTCTCACGCGCAGACTTGTGCCCATTGCTTCAAAAGCGGCAACACGGCCGCCGCCGACTTTGGGCATCAGCCTCTGACAAACTATCCAGCGCAGAGCATCGGCCAGGCGCGTGCGGATTTGATTTTCTTCGTCAATGGAGAACATACCCAGAATACGGTTAATGGTTGAGCCGGCATCAATCGTGTGCAGGGTGCTCAAAACGAGGTGGCCGGTTTCCGCTGCGTTCAGGGCTATTTCTACTGATTCACGGTCGCGCATTTCGCCGACGAGGATGACTTTTGGCGCCTGTCTCAAAGAGGCGCGTAGGCCGTTGGCGAACGTATCGAAGTCCTTGCCCAGCTCCCGCTGATTAATGGTGGATTGCTTTTGAGAATGAGTGTATTCCACCGGGTCTTCCAAAGTAATTATGTGTACGGAATTATGCTCGTTGATTTCGTTTATAACGGCGGCAAGCGATGTTGTTTTACCTGTTCCGGTGGCGCCTGTTATGAGAACAATGCCGTTTTTTTCCGATGATATGCGGTAAAAGGCGTCAGGTAGCCCCAGCTCCGCGCACGTAGGTATCTTTGATTCGAGTTTTCTCAATACGATGGAATATTGCCCGAGCTGGGAAAAAATATTTACGCGGAAACGGGCAACGCCAGGCAGTTCATAGGATAAATCGCAGGAACCCTCTTTAAGCAATGTTTCCATCAGCCGCTGGTCCTGGTTGATTAGATTAAGCGCAAATATTTCCGTTTGAAAAGGCGTCAATATTTCAAACGGCGGTTCCAGTTCGACCGGGACCAGTTGACCGGCCGCTTCCACCTGAAAGGGCTTGTCCACGGTTAAAATTAAATCGGAAATGTTGACGTTGGATTCCAGTATTCTGGTCAGGATATGGTCTATTTCCGGCTTTCTCATACTCTTTCCTCGCTTTGATTTACGCTTCGGTAAAATCCGTCGGCGGATATTTTAATAACGCGCGAAAACGTGATTTTTCGTTTGCTTTAAGATAAGCTTCATCGGCGCTTATCCAGCCGCGGTTGTATAAATCCATAATTCCGTCGTCCATAAGCTGCATGCCGTACTTTTTGCCCGTCTGCATCATAGAAGGAATCTGGAATGTTTTCGATTCACGTATCAGGTTGCGCACCGCCGGAGATGCAATTAATATTTCCAGAGCGACACACCTGCCCTTGATATCTATTCTTTTAAAAAGAATTTGCGAAATGACCGCGCGCAGGCCGTCAGCCAGTGTTGAGCGTATCTGCGGCTGCTCGGATGCTGGGAAAACTTCGATGATTCTGTCCACTGTTTTTGCCGCGCTGGTTGTATGGACCGTGGCGAAAACGAGGTGACCGGTTGAAGCCGCCTCTATGGCCAGCGAAATTGTTTCCAGGTCGCGCATTTCACCGACCAGAATAATATCCGGGTCCTCGCGCAAAGCGCCGCGCAGCGCCGCGGAAAAACTCTGCGTATGAATGCCAACTTCGCGCTGATTGACGATACATCCCTGCGTTTGGTGGACAAACTCAATAGGATCTTCAATCGTGATAACATGGTCTTTGCGCAGACGGTTGGCTTCATCGATGATAGCGGCCAGCGTGGTGGACTTGCCGCAACCCGTGGGACCGGTGACGAGCACCAGGCCGCGCGGCAAAGTAGCCAGCTTAGCCACCACGGAGGGAAGGCCCAGTTCCGAGCAGGTGGCAATTGTATTGGGTATCTCGCGGAATACAGCGCCGACACCGTATTTTTGCTGGAAGTAATTGGCGCGGTAACGCGCCAGAGAAGGCACTTCATAGGCAAAATCGATATCGCCGGTTTCTTCAAATTGCTTGATTTTGTGTTCCGGCGTTATTTCATAAAGGATTACTTTTAATTCCTCATTGGTTAATTTATCATATTTTATGCGTTCCAGGTCTCCGCGGATTCTGATGGCCGGCTGCTGACCCGCGACAAGATGAAGGTCGGACGCGCCCTGATCGTGCATCAGATGAAAAAAAGCGTCAATTTTTGCCATATATTTTTACTCCTGGGAATAATTGAGGTTAACGTCACCTATTTTTGCCGGATAACGTCCGGCTGGTTACAGGCAATATCTTGCTGTGCTGGTTCTTTATACAAAACACAATTGAAAGTATAAAGAAAAGCCACTGTTTTTGTCAAGGCAAGAATCCAGTCCCGAATTGCCTCAAATAAAATGTTACCGAAGGGGTTGATAAAAGAGGTTCGTTGCCTCAAAAACCGATGTTACCGAGAAGAGAATCGGAAACGGAGGTTTTTATATGAGTCCCCAGGCTAAG
>DSAV01000237.1 GCA_011046295.1 Deltaproteobacteria bacterium
AAATATAGGAGCGCCGCGCCCGGGAAGGATGAGAAAATGAAAAAAACTGAAACGTGTCTGCCAAAAAAGGGCAGAAGCCATAAAGAGATATTGAATGAGCTTCGCGGTTTTGCGAAGAATGACCCGGATTACAAAAAAAGCAGAACATGGAGCCTGGTCTATTACCTGGGCGAGAGTCATACGCGTTTCCTCCAACAGGCCTATAATTATTATTTTTCCGCAAACGGCCTCAATCCGACCGTGTTCCAAAGCCTCAAAAGAATGGAGAGCGAGGTCGTGCGAATCACGGCTAATCTTCATCACGGAGACAGACAGGTGACGGGTGTTATGACCTCCGGCGGAACGGAAAGTTGTCTTCTGGCCGTGAAGACCTACCGTGATATGGCTCGCGAGCAAAAAAACATTAAAAAGCCGGAGATGGTGCTTCCGACAACCGCGCATGTAGCGTGGGAAAAGGGCGCGAAATATTTCGGCGTGAAAGCTGTGCATGCGCCGCTCGATAAAAGCCTCCGTGTTGATATTAAGGCAGTAAAAAAACTTATCAACAAAAACACTGTCATGATTCTCGGTTCCGCGCCGGAATATCCCCATGGCATGATCGACCCGATAGAAGAGCTGGGCGAAATAGCCAAAGATAAAAACATACCCCTTCATGTCGATGCGTGCCTGGGTGGATACCTGATGCCCTTTGCGGAGATGCTTGGTTATCCGGTACCTCTCTGGGACTACCGTGTCGAAGGCGTGACATCGATATCGGCGGACACGCACAAGTATGGCTTCAGCGCCAAGGGCGCATCTACCATCACCTACCGCAGTATTGAAATACTTAAATACCAGCTTTATGTCTATGAAAACTGGCCTGGTGGAATTTTTGCCTCCCCGGCGCTTTTAGGCACAAGGCCAGGCGGCGCCTATGCCGCCGCGTGGGCGGCTCTCCAGTCCTTAGGTGAGAATGGATATCGAAAATTAACTAAGACGATTATTGAGACTGCGGAGAAGCTAAAGGCCGGTATCGAAGCAATCCCCGAGCTTGAAATCCTGGGCAAACCTCTGGGAAGCGTCTTTGCTTACAACTCAAAGAGCAGGGATGTGAATATTTACGCCGTGGGCGACCAGATGGAGAGGCGCGGATGGCAGATCGACCGACTTCAGTTTCCGGAGGCGCTGCACGCGATGGTTACTCCGCTGCACGCGGCAATCGTGACACAGTATCTCAAAGATCTGCGGCAAGCCGTGCGGGCGGTAAAAGGCAAGCCGGAACTTTCCGAAAAAGGAGCGGCAGCCATGTACGGAATGATTGCCAATATACCTTTGAGAGGCATGGTTCGAAAAAACGTTCTGAAGATGTTTGCCGAAATGTACGGGCCTGACGCGAAAATGATTGACCCGGCAACGGCCAGCCTCTCGTCAGATGAAGGAGGCGGTGACAAACCTGACTTTGCCACACGCGTGGCCATGGCCTACTTGAGAGTAAAAAACAGATTCAGAAAACAAGACTAATACATTGAATTAAAATGCTTATTTTCAATTTGCGTAAAAGCTTTTGAATATAAAGTAAAAAATTCGATGCTTAAATTTACTGTGAAAAAACTAGGGCCGTCGTATCAATTCCTCTTTTAACATGTTGGCCATAATTTTTTCATAAAGTCCCGGGGCCAGGCGGCTTAGGAAATAAGTCATCTTTCCTATCGGTGTCAAGACAACCATGCGCTTCCTTTTTATAACTCCTTTAAAAACAGCTTGAGCGACATGCTCCGGTGTGTCTTCCGTTCCAACTTTGGACTGAGGATGGCGACTGACAGAACCGTCGCCATCCAGAGCCCTATCTTGTAAATGCGTTTTGGTAAATCCCGGACAGATCATCATCACATGCACACCTTTATCTTTGACTTCGGTCCGCAAACTTTCAAAAAGACCGTGCAGAGCGTGTTTGCTGGCGCTGTAACCGGTGCGTCCAAGAAGTGGGGCATAGCCGGCATGGCTGGAGGTAACTACTATGACACCCTTGCGGTCAATGAGGCTTTTTATCGCCGCTTTCGTGCAGTAGAGCGCTCCGAAGAAATTAACGTCCATTACTTTTCTATATACGGATGCATCTGTATCGACAAAGGCGCTGCGTTGGGTAATTCCGGCACTGTTGATCAGAAAATCAATTCCTCCGAATGTGTCGATGACGGCCTCGCTGGTTGGCAAACATTGTTCTTCACTGCTGACATCACAGGTGAAGGCTTTTGCCTCAATACCCGATGCCTGCAGCGACGCGGCCTGGCGGGAAGCTTCTTCTGCGTTCATATCGATGAGGGCCACGCGGATGCCTTCACGGCCGAAGCGGCGGCAAATAGACAGGCCGATTCCGCTGGCTCCGCCCGTCACCGCAATGACTTTACCCGCAAACATATTTATCATAGCTCACTACCTGCAAAAATAAAATTAAGCAGTTTGTTCCATTTCTTCCCCGGCTGGCATTTTTCTTCTGGAGAAGAAAAACGCGGCGGAAAGCCCCGCGATTATGTGCCAGATTCCCCACCAGGCTACAACGATTGCCATGCCGCCAAGGCCGCCAAAGAAATTGAAAACAAGAACGAGACCCAGGGCGGAATTTTGTATTCCCACCTCAATGGAGACGGCACGCGAATCGCGCTCACCGCAGCGCAGCGCTTTTGCCGACCACCAGCCGATGTTCAGAGCCAGCAGGTTATGGATAAACACGGCGATGATGACGATGTTGACATAGTTCAGAAAATGCTTCCAGTTCGCGATAAGCGCGCCAGCCACAATTAATATGAAGAAAATTAAAGAAAAGATTTTAAATGGGCGGCGTAATTTATCCGCGATACCCGGAAAAATCCGCGATATTGTCATGCCAATAGCCATCGGAATACCGAGAATTACGACGATAGTAAAAAAAACGTCGAAGGGACTCAGGCTGACCTGACGGAGGATGGATGCCGTGTGCGGGTTAAGCCCGCCCCAGATGGCCAGGTTGAGCGGCGTCATAACTATCGCGGCCAGAGTCGAAACGGCGGTCATACTGATCGATACTGCGGTATTCCCCCTGGCCAGATAGGTGATGATATTGGAAAGATTACCGCCTGGGCAGGCAGCCACCAGTATCATTCCCAGCGCAATCGAAGGAGCAGGCTTGATAATCAGAGTGAGTAAAAAGGTAAAAGCGGGAAGAAGAATAAACTGCGCGATGAGCCCGATAGCCGGTGTTTTCGGGTTGATGAAGATTCTCTTGAAATCTTCCAGTTTCAACTCAAGGGCAACGCCGAGCATCATGATTCCGATGGCTAAGTTAATGATAAAAAGCCCCTGCGGATTAAAATTCAATCTTACCTGATCAATAACAGCTGCATCCATAAATATCCTCCTTATATAATTAGTGAATATCCCGCAGAGGTAAGTCGGGCCGCCTTGGGATATTTTCCGATTGAGAATACTTCGAAACAAATGGCGCTATTTTTTCAAATTAAAAATGTAAATCCTCCTTAACTAAAAAATTAAAGGGAAATATCAACTGCTCTTGTATCCGCCGAGATTTGCCAAAGCCACGCTGCCGGGACTGATCACGGAAGGATCAACCTTGACGTTAACACAGGCGGTTTTCCCGGAGGCAAAAGCCGCTTCCAGCGCGGGACGAATGTCCTGTGGTTTTTCCACGCAAACACCGAAACCGCCCAGGACTTCCACCATCTTATGATAGTCAACCCAACCCAGCTCAGTTCCTTCGGGTATGTGATGTCCCAGGCGAAGCTGCTGGCTGTGCATGATCATTCCCCAAGCCTGGTCGTTGCCGACAACAACCACAATCGGCAGTTTTTTACGGATAGCCGTATGGAACTCCATGAAGTTAAATCCGACCGACCCATCGCCCATGATCAGCAGAACCCGTTTGTCCGGATGTTTAAGTTTGGCGGCGTTGGCGTATGGAATCCCCACCGCCAGGCATCCGTACAGACCGTAATCCAGATAAGTTCCGCCCTTGCGGATTGTCCTGGTCATTCCCATCCAGGTAGATGTGTCACCGCCGTCGGCGACGACAATGTCATCCTCCAGATCCATAAAATCATTTACTTCTTTTGCCAGTCGCATGGGATGAATGGGAATATTTTCGCTTTCCCACATCTGCCTGGCTTCGTTTTTTCCGTCTTTGTCCGCTTTGCGGACAGTTTCCACCCACGGCGCGTATTGCTGGCGCATTTTTTCGCCAAGAGCTTGCTGCTCGAGAATGCCGTTGAGCTCAGAAAGGAAAGCTTTGGCGTCGCTGACGATGCCTAGGTCAACGCTGCGGTTGCGCCCGATTTCACTTGCTGCAATGTCCACGTGAATAAATTTCGCCTGCGGGGGGAAGATTTCGCCGAAGATATAGAAGAGACTAAGCCTGCCGCCGATGAAAAGCACCAGATCACAGCTCATCAGGCTCAGCATAGCCGCGCCGGGCCTGATCGCCAGAGATGATTCGAAGCAGAGGGGATGCGTGTCGGATATGACGCCCCGTCCCGCTCCCGCCGTAAAGGCCGGCATGCCTGTTTTTTCCACAAACTCGATAAATTCTTTTTCCGCGTCGGCATACCAGATGCCGCTGCCTCCAATAACCAGCGGGTTTTTTGCTTTCATCAGGAGATCAACAACTTTGCGAGTGTTTTCACGGTCAACAGGTTTGGAAGAAAGAGTGGTATTGAATTTTTTGACTTTTGCCGGATCAACGGTGGCGTTAAGCACGTCGCACGGCAGCTCCAGATAAACCGGGCCTGGTCTGCCGCTCATGGCCGTGCGGAATGCTATATCAATAAATTCGGGAATCCGCTCCGGGACATGACAGACCAAAGCTTTTTTTACCATAGGTTCAATAACAGGAAGCTGGCTCATATCCTGAAGGTCGAGTTTTTCCACGCTTTCCAGGCCGACGCAACCGGCGATTAGAATTACCGGGGCATTGGATAGCCTGGTGCTGGCGATTCCGGTCAGCGCGTTGGTAAAACCCGGGCCTGCCGTGACCATAGACACGGCGGGTTTTCGATTCATTCTGGCCCATGCTTCCGCCATGAATACCGCTGCCTGCTCGTGACGCGTGTCAAAAATGGTCACGTTTGTATTTTCCAAAAATTGATAAATAGGGGTGATATGTCCGCCGCTTAAAGAAAAGATGTAATCAACATTTCTCTCGATAAGAGATTCTGCAACGAGCCTGCCGCCGATAATGTTATCCATAAACTCTTCTCCTGTAATAAATATATTTTTTATTTATAATTCCATACACTGTCCACCGTCGATATTGATGGCCTGACCGGTAATATAGCGCGAAGCGTCAGAAGCAAGAAAAACAGCAAGGTCGGCGGCGTCGCGAGGCAGGCCGATATAACCCAGTGGAATTGTCGTACACATTTCCTTTTCTCTTTCTTCAATGGTGCAGTTGAAAAATGATGCCTCCAGGCCGAAACGCCATTTTTCCAGATCAGTGGCAATTTGCCCCGGACAAATCGCGTTGACCCTTATACCCGCTCCACCCAGTTCTTTGGCCATGACCTTGGTCAGCATAATGACCCCTGATTTGGCCACGGCGTAAGCGCTGTTGAAAATCGGCGGAACTTTCCCGGCACGGGAGGCGGTATTTATAATTGCCGCGGGTTTGCCCAACATCATGGGAATTACCGCGCGTGACACACGAAAGACGGAAAAAAGATTCACATCCACTGTTTTGATCCATTCTGTTTCAGGATAATTCAAGACCGTATTGGGCACGCCGAATGAAGCCCCGGCATTGTTACATAAAATATCAATATGGGCGAAATGATTTTTTATTTTTTTCGTCATTTCATTTATGGATTCGTTATCGGTAACATCAACATCTACGGAAAGACTTTTAATTTTATATTTCGCTTCCAGCAAAGAGGCAATTTCGTTCATTTCTTCATTGGTCGCGGTTTTTAAAGCGGCGTCAGGCGCGACAGCTTTTCCCAAATCGGCAATGATTACCTGACAACCACAGGCGGCGAATTTTTCGGCCATCGCGTAGCCGATTCCGGTTTTCTTTCCCGCTCCGGTGATGACTGCCGTTTTCCCTTTCAAATCGTCAAACATGATCATTCTCCTTGTTGTATGTCATTTTACATGTCCTTCCAGTGGCGGTAATCGAGATGAGAATATTTTGAAAGCAGGCGCGTCGGCAGGGCCAGAGCGTCCTTCCGGAAAGGAGGCGCGAGCTGTTTGCCGTCCACAAGAAACTCCAGGACAGTTGGTTTGCGGCTTTTTAGGCATTGAATAAAAGCGTCTCTAATTTCTGACGGACGTTCCACGCGCAGGCTTTGCGCGCCCAGCGCTTGAGCGGCGGGAACAAAACTTTCCGGAGTGGGAATATCCACGCCGATAAATCTATTATTATAAAAGTCCACCTGGTTTTTCGCTTCCGCGCCCCACCACATGTTCCGGAAAACACAAGCCACGACGGGAAGGTTATGCTCCACAGCCGTACTCACTTCGTGCAGGCTCATTCCCCAGGCGCCGTCACCGATGATGGCGATAACCGGCGCATCAGGACAGCCGATCTGCGCGCCCAGCGCCGCCGGATAGGCAAAACCGGTATTGCCGAAAGTAAGGGCGGCAATATGCTTGCGCGGTTTATTAAATTTCAGGTAACTGTTCGCTGTCGAGGCGACGTTGCCAATATCGGTAGTAACAATCGCGTCGTCCGGCAGTGCCCGGGATATCTCAAGAAGCACTCTTCTGGGGTTAACAGGATTGCCTTCTAGCATGGCGCTTTTTACAATTTCCTCTTCCCAGATTTGTTTTTCCCTGGCCACATCAGAAAGGCGTTTCGCGTCGGGTTTCCGCGCGGCGTCTTCCGCGCGCAGTCGTTTTAGGATTTCCACTGTCGCTTCTTTCGCGTCCCCAATAATTCCTATTTCGACGGGATGAGTTCGCGCGATGTGTTTCGGGTTAATATCAATCTGGATAATTTTAGCGTTTTCCGGAAAGTAATTTATGTCATACTGGGGCAGAGTACCGAAAACCGACAAGCGCGTACCGACGGCAAGGATAACATCCGCTTCGGACAAAATATTCATAGCCGCCTTTGAGCCCATATAGCCGATAGGCCCTGTAAAGAGCGGGTGGTTACCGTAAAATGCGTCATTGTGAAGATACGTGACCGCCACCGGCGCGGTCAGATGTTCAGCGATGGCTTTAATGAGGTCAAGAGCATCTGCGTCAACAACGCCGCGTCCGGATACGATAACCGGCTTTTTAGCTTTGGCTAAAAGCCGCGCCGCTTGAGCAATGCTTTCCAAAGAACCACAGCCGCGCGCGTCCACCCGGTACTGCGAAGGCTTAAGAATGCGTTCTTCCAGTTCGCCATAGAAATAATCGCGGGGAATGTCATAGAGGACGGCTCCTCGTTCAGCATAAGCAAGCCGGAAGGCGGTTCTCAGGCAATCTGCCGCGCGCTTGGGATGGGGCACGCGCACAACGGCTTTTGTGATTGCGCGGAAGACCGAGGCCTGGTCGCATTCCTGGAAGCCGTCCCAGCCGATTGTTGGCGTACCGGCTGAAGGCGAGATGATAACAAGAGGCGTATGCCCCATGTTCGCCGCGGCCACAGAAGTAACCATATTGGTTATTCCCGGTCCATTCTGTCCGGCTACCACGCCTGCCCGGCCGGTAACGCGGGAAAAAGCGTCTTCCATATGAGCCGCGCTTTGTTCGTGACGCACCGGAATGAATTTTATTCCCGCCGCCGGAAAGAGATCGAGCATATCCATAAAGGCGGAGCCGACGATACCACAAACATGATCTACTCCTTCCGCAAGCAGGGTTTCGACAATCGCCTCACTTGGTGTCATTTTTACTTTATCCATTTTACAACCTCCGCTGATTCTTTATCATTAAACAGGCCTTTGAAATTTTAAATTTTAATGGCCTGTTTAATTTTTCTTTAATAGTGCCCATGTTTCACGGGCAATCATTATTTCTTCATCGGTGGGAACAACCACAACTTTTACCGATGTTTCGCTTCGCGATATTATTCCTTCCATCTCTTTGTCTGTGTTTTTATCATCATCCAGGACAATGCCCAGCCAGGAAAGAAATTCGCAGATGCGCCGCCGCATCGGCGCGGAGTGTTCGCCTATTCCCCCGGTAAACACTAAAACATCGATTCCGCCGATAGCGGGTATCAGGGAAGAGATTCCCCTGGCCGCGCTATAGGCGAAAACCGAAAGCGCCAGGCGGGCATTTTTGTTACCCTGCCTGGCTTTTTCTTCCACGTCACGAAAGTCAGGGGATATTCCGGATATGCCTAATACGCCGCTTTCGCGATTTAAAATTTCCATAACGTCCGGAAGAGAACATTGTTCTTTATCCGCGATAAAAGAAACGATGGCGGGGTCAATATCGCCGCAGCGGGTGGCCATGACGATGCCGGATAGAGGTGTAAACCCCATTGATGTGTCCATTGATTTACCTCCGGCCACGGCGCAAAGGCTGGACCCCGCTCCCAGATGACAGGTGATTATTTTAAGCTCATCAATTTTTTCCCGCAGTATCTGCGCGGCGCGCCACGCGGCATACTGATGAGAGATGCCGTGAAAACCATAGCGGCGGACATGGTTTTCTAGATAATAGCGGTATGGAATAGCGTAAATATATGCGTGAGCGGGCATAGTATGGTGAAACGCCGTATCAAAAACAGCCACCTGCGGCACGCCCGGCAAAAGCTCATCGCACACATCAATGCCCATCAGGTTCGGGGGGTTGTGCAGAGGCGCGAGATTCTTTATCTCTTCAAGAACTTTACGTACTGGCGGATTAATGATGACGCAGGCCTTAAAGTGTTCTCCTCCATGGACAACTCTATGGCCTATACCGGCTATTTCTTTTGAATTTTTTAAAATGCCTCTTTTATGATCCGTTAGAAAAGCCAACAAGGCATGAACAGCGTCGTGATGATTTTTTAGCGGTTTTTCCTCCAAGAATTCATGTTCTTCCTTTAGATAATGCCGGAATAAAGATCCGGGCGTGCCGATTCGGTCTGCCTGCCCGCGACCGAGCAGTTCGTTTTTCTCCATTTCAAACAGTTTGTATTTCACTGATGAACTGCCGCAATTCAAAACCAGAATCTTCATGAACGCCGCCTCAAGCCGTTATATTGCGCAAAGGAACCTTCTCAACAGTATTGTTTCATATCTTTATCCAATAATCAACAAACACGAAGGTGGATAAAACCACTCCCAGGGGAACATTTACAATGACCCCGCAGGTGAAAGCCCAAAAAGGTTTCATGCCGAAAATCAGCATTTCAGAGAAGCGGGTGGACAGTCCAATGCACAAAAAGCAAAGAACAAATGCCCACGAACGGAGCTTTTTTATCGGAGAAATAACTTCCGGTTTAAGCACGCTGTCAAACCAGCTTGAACTGGCGGCAAGCTGGTTTAGGGCCTTGTTTTGATCAGGGCGGGTTGTCTTGCCGATCAATTTTTTCAGTTCATCACCGGACATGGGGCCTTTAAAGGCTAAAGTCTTTTTTGTCTCATCGATGGTCAGGCGGCCGGCAAATTCCTGGGGCACCGGGAAACCGGAAAAATCGGCTTTGTATTCCTTACCCTTGAACTTGCCTTCCCATGCAGCCTTACCCGTGTAATCAGGCGGCGTCATAGTGCTCACAATGCTGACGATTATGGAAGCCGTCAGAAACCCAAGAACAAACTTGGGAAATCGCTCCCAGATTATTCCGGCGCTTACTGTGCTTTTCTTGTTTTCCGTACCTTTTTCCCAGAACATGACGGAAACAAAAGCCAGTATGAGGCACCAGATTCCGATCCATATATCGCGACCGATGACCTTCATCAGCGTGAAAGTATGGATAGGCGATTCTCCAAAGCGGGAGGCCAGTTCTGCGGCCACGGCAAAGCCGGCGGCATCAGCGAATTCAGAAGTGCCGATAATCGCGCCGGCGACGCCCGGGGCGATTACATCCGGGACCAGTTGTTTCAGGACAAAGGTAAGCGCGAAGATCATAATGATTGCCCAGATAGTGACCACGGCGATGGAAATCGAGATGTGTTCATTTTTGGCTTTTACTGCCCCGCCTACGGCGATGGACGCGGAAACGCCGCAGACGGCTCCGCCCGCGCCCAATACCGCCCCAAACTGCGGTTCGAGCTTGAAAATTTTTGTTGCCGCCAGATAGATAGTCAGCCAGGTGACCACGGAAACAATTGTGGCCTGAATCATGGCTATGGGGCCGGCTTTGATAATCAGAGTGAAGGGCAATGTCGCGCCCAAAAGAACAATCCCGGTTTTGATATAATATTCGGTACGCAGAGAAACCTTCAGCCATTCAGGAATCTTAAAAATGTTGGAAATAAAAAGCCCGATGATAAGCGCCAGCAAAGGCGCCTCCAGGTTGAAATCTTCCATCAGCTTCCAGCTGGCCAGATAAAAAATGATTAAAGAACCGGTGAAAAGAATGACGAACCCGGGAATAAATTCTTTTAATTTGTGCCCCATAATTTTCATAGAGATACTGAATATTATGCCCAAAACTAAAAAGATGGTGAGATAGCCGCGGTAGTTTTTTGCCATATCCGCCCATACCTGGCCAAAATCAGTAAACTTCCCGGGAAGAACCGCCCACCCCTTGATGGAAACGCCCAACCAGAGAGCAACAATCGCCGTTATCACAATTCCCAGGCCGAGCCACACCGACCACCAGTCTTCCGTTTTCCAGAACTTTTCCCAACTGTGCCTTTTCATTTTTTTACTCCCTAATATAAAAAAGTCTTCTTAATAAGAGTTAAAGCCTGCCAGGATGAATCCTCTTGAACATAAAATCGGGAGCTTTACAAAAGAGCTTTTCGCTTATTGCAAACTCCTGATGGGAACAAATTTTTCACCATTATGCTGGATTGTTCTCGAAAAACAAGGCACTCTCAACCTTTTAGCGCAACACTTGTAGGTATACATCACAAGGTTTTTCCCAGTTCAAGGTTTTTCTCGGTCTCCCATTTAACATATTCTGGACTTTTTTGATCTCACGGCGGCTA
>DSAV01000198.1 GCA_011046295.1 Deltaproteobacteria bacterium
ACTGATCTCCTCCCGCTCATTAAGCCCCAATCGCCGATAACTTACACCTTCCATCTCTAACGCCTCCCTTCAATATCCACCATAGAATACCAAAGTGTTGCGCTAGATTCTTGAGCCTAAGAAGGTTTTAAAAAATTGACTTAAACTATTTAGTGGGTTCCTGCCCTAAAGCGTCCTTGCGGCTGAGGCGTATTTTCCCCTGCTTGTCCACCTCAAGCACTTTTACCTTAACCTCGTCGCCTTCCTGAAGGACGTCAGTGACCTTGTTGATTCTTTCTTTGGCGATTTGCGATATGTGCAATAAGCCTTCCGTGCCGGGCAAAATTTCCACAAAGGCGCCGAAATCGACAATTTTCTTTACCGTGCCGCTGTATATTTTACCAACTTCCGCTTCTTCCGTCAGCCACTTGACCATGGCTACGGCGCGTGCCGCTGCTTCAGCGTCGGCCGAGGCAATGGTTACGGTGCCGTCATCTTCTACATCAATTGTGACGCCCGTTTCGCTGATAATCTGCCGAATATTTTTGCCGCCTGAACCAATAACCGTTCTTACCTGGTCTTCTTTGACTTTGATTGTTGTGATCCTTGGAGCGTAAGTGGAAATATCAGGACGCGGTGCAGCTATTGTTTCGCGCAATTTGTTGATAATATGAATCCTGCCTTCACGTGCCTGATCAAGAGCTTTTCTTAATATTTCTTCGGTCAGGCCGTCAATTTTTATATCCATTTGCATGGCAGTAACGCCTTTTTCCGTACCGCAAACTTTGAAATCCATGTCTCCGGCATGGTCCTCGTCACCGAGGATATCGGATAAAATGACAACTTCATCACCTTCTTTCAGAAGCCCCATGGCGATACCCGCGACCATGTTTTTTACCGGAACACCGGCGTCCATTAAAGACAGACTTCCTCCGCATACCGTAGCCATGGAAGAAGAGCCGTTGGAAGAAAGAATTTCCGAGACAATCCTTATTGTATAAGGAAATTCTTCGGGAGACGGCAAAACAGGCACAATCGCTTTGCGTGCCAGTGCCCCATGGCCGATTTCCCTTCTGCCGGGACTGCGCAGGAATTTTGCTTCTCCCACGCAGTAAGGCGGGAAATTATAATGCAGCATGAATGTTCTCATTTCCTCGCCGCCCACGTAATCCATGCGCTGTTCGTCCGAAGACGTACCCAGGGTGAGCGCGACCAATGCCTGCGTTTCACCACGGTTAAATAAAGCGGAACCATGGGCGCGCGGCAGCACGCTTATATCCGCGCTGATGGGGCGGATGTCCGAAGAAGTTCTGCCGTCGATTCTCCTTTTCTCTGTGACAATCATATCGCGCAGAATACGTCTTTCTAATTCCTCTATGATTTCCGCCGTGGCGGCGCACAATACGGCATCATCACCCCCGATATTTTTAATTGTCTGCTCTCTGACTTCGCTCAGCTTGGCGTAACGCTCCAGCTTTCGCGGTATGTTATAGGCTTGAGTCAGTCCGGCCAGAGCTTCGGTGCTGACACGCGCGAACAGTTCTTCGTCAGGCTTTTTTTCTTCCACATGTCTTTTATCCTTGCCGATGGATTCACGCATTTTATCCTGCAGGTCGATTATCGGGCGAACGGCTTCCATGCCGAAATTGATGGCATCGATGATGACGTCTTCAGCCACTTCCCACGCATCGCCTTCCATCATGACCAGTTCGACATCATAGGGACGTCCGGATTTAGAAGGCGTAACTTTTCTGCCGACCATGAAAATATTTAATTCGCTTTCCTGCATTTTTTCGGCAGATAGATTGCAGACAAGCTCTCCGTTGATTTTGCCGACGCGCACGCCCGCGATAGGACCTTTGAAGGGGACATCCGATATACTGAGCGCGGCAGAAGCTCCCAGCATCGCCGTCACATCGGAATCATTTTCCCTGTCGACGGAAAGAACTGTAGCTATCACCTGCGTTTCGAAAAAATATCCCTTCGGAAACAAAGGACGGATTGATCTGTCAATGATACGCGAAGTTAAAACTTCTTTTTCATTCGGACGCCCCTCTCGTTTAAAGAAACCGCCGGGAATTTTTCCCGCGGCAAATGTCATTTCCTGATAATCCACCGTCAAGGGGAGGAAATCAATCCCCTGTCGAACCGTTTTTAAAGAAACTACTGTAACTAAAACTACTGTGTCTCCATAATAAACCAAAACAGAGCCATCAGCCTGGCCGGCGACATAATCTGTTTTTATAGAAACATTGCGCCCGGCGAAATCTGTACTAAACATATTACTCATTTATTTTTTCCTCCATTTAAAATCTCAAAAAGATGGTAACCGGGAAGTTCCCGGCGTAAAACACCACTGCCGCCGAAGCGAAGTCGCATCAATGTCGGTTTCCGGCAAGCCATCGTCTGATGATGTGCTACTTTTATTTTCTGAGTCCAAGACGTTTAACTACTTTACGATACCGCTCGACGTCGTTATTCTTGATATAATTAAGAAGCCTTCTTCTTTGGCCGACTAATTTCAGCAAGCCGCGACGTGAATGGTGGTCTTTCTTGTGCGCTTTGAAGTGCTCAGTCAAGTATTCGATTCTGGCACTCAAAAGCGCTACCTGGACTTCGGGCGAACCCGTGTCCTTTTCGTGAAGCTGATAATCCTTGATTAATGTCTTTCTTTTTTCCAAACTTAACACTCTCTTTCCTCCTCACTGACTAATCCATTTATTGCATGAATTTATTTTTATTAATTGCTAAAAACCCTGACAATTTTTGCTGCCGGCGTTTTTTCGTCTGATTGCGCAAACGTCTCCGGCCCGGCGGTAAACTGTGCCAGGGCCACCAGTTTTCCCTCGTTATTGATAAACTTTATCATATCTCCGGGTGTAAGAAAAGGCACAACATGCCGCTTCATCATTTCTGCCGTAGGCTGTATGCCCTGGCGCAATTTTATGACAAAATTATCATCAACCTCAATAACTTTCGCCAAAGGCAATAATTTTTCCATGGGCAATATTTTTTCCAAAAACTCCGTTTTTTTACTCATTCTTTTATCATTGGTTGCCCTGCCATTAGTGAGGGAAACCGCCATTTCTTCGGAAAAAAAACCGCTGCGCAGGCGCCGCAAATCGGATAAACACGCTCCGCAGCCCAGCTTTTCTCCGATATCCGAACAAAGCGCTCTGATATATGTTCCTTTCGAGCAGGTTACCCGGAAAGTCACGCGCGGCCAGGATATATTGTCCACAGCGATATTAAATATTTCCGCATCCCGCAACGGGCTTTCGGGGAAAATGCCGCTGCGTGCCCATTTATATAAAGGTTTGCCGCGATATTTTACCGCAGAATAAGCAGGCGGACTCTGTTTTATTTTTCCGGCCATCTGGGCCAAGGCCAGGCGTATTTCCCTTTCGGGCAAAACTTTATCCGATTCGGCAATAATTTTTCCGCTGCTGTCCAAAGTATCCGTCTTTACACCCATAAGCATTGTTGCCAGATATTCCTTTTCCTCAGCGGCCAAAAAGCCGGCCAGCTTGGTTGCTTCGTTCAGGCACACGGTAAGAACACCTGTGGCCATGGGGTCCAGCGTGCCGGTGTGCCCTGCTTTTTTCGCGCCGACGATTTTTTTAACTTCTCTTACGACATCGTGGGACGTCTTTCCCGGCGGCTTATCTATTATTAATGCACCGTTCATAAATTACCGCGTTTCTTTTATTCCCCGGAGAATTTCCATCTTGACGGTTTCGATGTCGCCTTTTATCCGGCAGGCTGCGGCATTCATATGACCGCCACCTCCGAATTTTTTCGCTATTTTTTCCACATCTACCTTGTCTTTGGAGCGCAGGCTGAGTTTGAAGTAATCATTTTCCATCTGTGTGTATAAAATCGATATGGAGATTCCTTTTACCGAACGAGGTATATCCACAAGGCCTTCTGTGTGCTCATAAGACGCACCTGTTTCCCTCATCGCGCTTTGCGTGACAACTAATGAGCCTACTCTATTTTCAAAATCCAAAAACAATGTTTCCAGCGTTTTTTTGAGCAATCTGATTTTTGCCGGGGAATCGCTTTCGTAAATATTTTCAGATATCCATTGCGGATCAGCGCCATTTTCCACCAGCCTGCTTGCCGCCCAAAGTGTGTTTTTGCTGGTGTTGGAATATCGAAACCCTCCAGTGTCGGTAAGGATGGCCGCGTACAGGTTGGTGCAGATATCCTTGTTCATTTTACGGCTCATTTCTTCAAACAGCCGGAAGATAAGTTCCCCGGTGGAGCTTGCCCGGCCATCCCATAGTTTCAGCGGAGAAAAGCCATTGTTGGAAATATGGTGGTCAATATTAATAAGTTTATTTGCTTTGCAAATTTCTCCGGCTTTGTCACCGATACGTTCCAGTTCACTGCAATCCAGAACGAAGGCGGCGTCAAATTGTTTAACGTCAGCGAGTTCATGGACGATATTTTCTGCCGCCGGCAGGAAGCGGTAATGGTCAGGCGTTTCATCCTGGTTGTAGATGACCGCTCTTTTGCCCATATCTTTAAGCACCAGATAAAGCGCAAGTTCCGAGCCCAGAGCATCACCGTCGAGTTTGATGTGCGACGTGATGAGAAAATTTTGTCCTTCTTCTATCGTTTTTATAATTTCTTTAATCATTTTTTTCTTCCGACTGCGCAATAGTCGCCAATATTCTGTCAATGCGGCTGCCGTACCCGAATGATTGGTCATGAATAAAGCTGATTTGAGGAACAAATCGCAGCTGCAGCCGCCTTCCTAGTTCCCGCCGCACAAAAGCCATTGCCTTGTCCAGTCCCGTGAGCATTTCCGCCGAGCATTCATCCTTGCCCATTTCCACAAAATAAATTTTCGCGTTGCGCAAATCATCAGTGACTTTTACGGAAGTAATGGTCATGGCATGCACGCGGGGGTCTTTAACATCCTTTAAAAATATGTCGGATATCTCGGCCATGATTTGTTCAGCCACTCTGTCCGCTCTTTTAAAATTCATTGGTATTTACCTTTGTCGTTATACACTTCCTCTTCCGGAAAACCGGAAACAACCATTATTTCTATCTTGCTGTCCAGTATTTCGGCCCCACGAATGCGCTCAATGAATTTGAGCAGATAATCCACTTTTCCATTCACATAACGTGAATCATTGCCCACGCAGGCAAAACCGATTTCGGCGAACGTGTGATTGTCGAGCCTGCCCACTTGAGCGATGGAGACGTTAAATTCGTTTTGCGTCCGCTTTATAATTCTTTTTAAGACGTTTCTTTTTTCTTTTAAAGAGCCGCTTTCCTCGATGCGCAGGCTTATTATTCCGTAACCGATAACCATAGATGTCTATCCGGAGTAACTATTATCCGGTTTACTTAAAGTTTTCTTTCTACCTTTTCGGTTATATAAGCTTCGATAATGTCGCCCAGATGCAAATCGTTGAAGCCGTCGATGCCGATGCCGCATTCGAAACCCGCCAGCACTTCCCGGGCGTCGTCTTTGAATCTCTTCAAGGATGACATTTTCCCGTCGAAGACGATGACGCTGTCACGCACCAGTTTGACACCGGCATTGCGCGTTATTTTTCCATCAGTGACGTGGCAGCCCGCGATTGTGCCGATTTTGGATACTTTGAATAATTCGCGAATTTCCGCCCGTCCCTGCACGGTTTCTTTGTATTCAGGTTCCAAGAGCCCTTCCATTGCGTCTCGTATATCCGAAATAACGTTGTAAATAATATTATAAAGTTTGATATCCACTTTTTCCTGTTCGGCTATCTCCATCACTTTCGCGTCGGGGCGGACGTTGAATCCGATAATAATAGCGTTGGACGCGGAAGCCAGCATAACATCTGTTTCGCTGATGGCGCCTGCTGAACTGTGAATTATTTTCAGTCTGATGTCGTCGGTGGAGAGCTTGTTTAAGGCATCGGCAATGGCTTCAATCGATCCGCGGACATCCGCTTTGATGATAACGTTGAAATCTTTCACGCCTTCCTTTATTTTCTGATAGAGTTGTTCCAGGGTGATTTTGGAAGAGGCGGATAGTTCTTTTTCTCTTGTTTTCCTTGTCCAATATTCGGCGATGTTTCGCGCTTTCTTTTCATCGTCAACTCCGAAGAACTCGGCGCCAATCTGCGGTACACTGGAAAAACCGATGACTTCCACGGGCATGGAAGGACCAACTTTCTTGACGCGCCGGCCCTGATCATTAATCATCGCCCGCACGCGACCGTACTCGGTTTTGGAAACGAAGGAATCATTTTCTTTGAGCGTGCCTTCCCGGATTAAAACCGTTGCTACCGGGCCGCGTCCTCGGTCCAGTTTGGATTCAATGATAATGCCCTGGGCGGGAATGTCCGGATCGGCTTTCAACTCCATGACATCGGCCTGCAGCAGAATCATTTCCAGGAGTTCCTCGATTCCCTGTTTCTTTTTGGCGGATACCTCGCAAAAAATTGTGTCGCCGCCCCATTTTTCGGATATCAGGGCGTGTTCGGAAAGCGCTTGCTTGATTTTGTCCGGGTCGGCTCCGGGCTTGTCAATTTTGTTGACCGCCACGATAATGGGTACTCCCGCGATTTTGGAATGATTGATGGCTTCTATCGTTTGCTCCATCACTCCGTCATCCGCTGCGACAACCAGAACTACAATATCCGTAACGCGCGAGCCTCTTGCCCGCATGGCGGTAAACGCTTCATGCCCGGGCGTGTCGAGGAAAACAATATCGCGGTTGTTAATGTTTACATGATAAGCGCCTATCGCCTGTGTGATTCCGCCGGCTTCGCCGTCAATCACGTTGGATTGTCTGATCGCGTCCAGTAGAGAAGTCTTGCCGTGATCGACATGTCCCATGATCGTAACCACCGGGGCGCGTGGCATGAGATTTTCGGGAGACGCCGCAACTTTCAAGACAGATTCATCAAACTCAACCTCTGTTTTTTCCACCTGAAACTGAAATTCACTGGCGATCAGAGAGGCGATATCGTGATCGATAGATTGGTTGATGGTGGCCATGACACCCATGGCAATTAATTTATTGATGACCTCACTTGCTTTTACGCCCATTCTTTTTGCCAGGTCGCTTACGGAAATTGTTTCTCCGATTTTCAGGCGCCTTTTAATCGCTTTGGGCGTGGTTATTTCTGTTTTTTTCATCTTGACGGGTGCAGATTTTTTATTATCCCGCCATTTGCTAAATACTACTTCTCTTTCTTCGTCTTGTTTCCTCAGTTTCTTTTCGCTTTTCTTTTCCAATACTTTGCGTCGAGGAATTACCTTTTCCTCTTCAATAAACACTTCCACAGTGCCCTTGCCTTTTTTTCTGGGCTTTTCAATTTCTTTTTTCACAGGCTTTTCCGGCGGCGCGACAATTATCTTTTCGGCAGGTTTTACGAAAGCTTTCGCCGGCGTTTCCTTTGCCGTCTTGGGCCTGGTAATTTTTTGTTCATCCGTGGCGGGAGTTTTGGCTAAAATGTCTGCCGGTCGCTTAGGCAGCGGTTTTTCTTCTTCTATTTTTTTCGTTTTCTTTTCGGATGTCACGTCAGGGGCGGATTCGGCAGGCGGATGCCCGGGTGCTGCTTTTTTCTCTACAGTTTCCGGTGCTGCTTCCTTTGGTTCAGCTGAATCTTCCGCTTCTTCGGGCGGCAGTGGCGGTTCCTCCTTGCGCACGGCGCGGCGGCGGATAACCGTTGATTTTATCCTTTTTTCGACAATCTGGCGGGAACCGCCGGCAAGCACAGCTTCCTTTATCCTCTCTACGTCGTCCTGCTCCAAAGTGCTGGAATGGGATTTGACGGTAATTCCCATTTTTTCCATGCGCTCAATGAGGTCTTTGCTCTCCAGGCTCAGTTCCTTGGCTAATTCATGAACTCTCTTTTTCGCCATGCGTAAAAACTCCCTAAATTAAACATTGTTTTGCAAATCCGGTTTTTTTGTCTGCCGCCGCACTGTCCAAAATCTTACCTGCTTCTTCTATCAGGTGCAAAGCTGTTTTCTCGCCGACCCCCGGAATTAAAGACAGTAATTCCGGCTCTGCTACCGCAATCATGGCAAGGCTTTTGATTCCATTATCCATGAGCTTTTGCGCCATCGAAGGGCCCACGCCGGGCAGCTTTGTTAAATCTGTTTGCCCTTCTGCTACTTCCTGTGTGACCATTGTTTCGCTTTTCGCGTCAATTTTCCAGCCGGTCAGTTTTACCGCCAGGCGGACATTTTGCCCGTTTTTCCCTATGGCCAAAGAAAGCTGATCGTCCGGAACAATAACCGTCATCGTACGGTTTTCATCGTCAACTAAGATGCGGTTCACTTTCGCCGGCGACAATGCGCTGCTTACATATTTTGCCGCGTCGTTGGTATAGGGAATAATATCTATTTTTTCCCCGCGCAACTCTTGCACGACGCTTTGCACGCGCGAGCCTCTCATGCCCACGCAGGCGCCGACCGGATCGATATCCTTGTCCCTGGCCTGGACGGCAATTTTACCACGTCTGCCCGGTTCTCTCGCGACGCTGACAATATCAATAAGTCCTTCGGATATTTCCGGCACTTCCAGTTCAAACAGGGTTTTTAAAAACGAGGGATGCGTGCGCGATAGTATTATCTGCGAACCTTTGGTGTTTTTCTTTACATCAATGATGTAGGAGCGGATTCGTTCTCCCCGTTTGTAGGTTTCGCGGTGAATCTGCTCCGACGGCGGAACAACTCCTTCCGCGCGCCCCAGGTTGACAACGATGCTGCCTCCTTCAAAACGCTGGACGAAACCGGTTAAGATTTCGCCTTTGCGGTCTTTGTATTCTTCAAAAATATTATCCCGTTCCGCGTCTTTAACGCGCTGAATAATTATCTGTTTAGCCATCTGCACGGCGATGCGGCCGAAGGAACTTGTGTCAATCTTCATCCCCAGGCTGTCTCCCGGTTCCGCGCCTTCGTCGAGATTTTTTCTTGCTTCTTCCTTGGAAATTTGCGTTTCCGGATCGAGTACTTTATCCACAACCGTCTTGAACTGAAAAACTTCGATTTCGCCCGCCTCGTCGTTGTAATGGGCTTCGATATCAACATTTTGTCCGAGCTTTTTGCGTGCTGCCGTGAGCATTGCCGCTTCCAGTGCCTCGGTGATGGTTTCTTTTTCAATACCTCTATCCTTACCCATCTGTTCTATCAGACGTTTAAGTTCTGGCAACATTTACAAATTCCTCCCTTATCTTTCGGGCAATGCCGCGTCTCATTATTGTCGACAGACATTGATTCCTTGTTTTATGTCATTTTTTTCGGCAAGATTTGCCTTGGTTATTTCTTTTCGGGGAATCCGGTAAGTTTTCCCGGCAACCTCCATTAAGGCGAATTTTTCACCATTTTCTTCAACATAGTCCAGAAGGACGCCGCGAAAATTTTTCAAGCCGTCAATTTTTACGCCAGCTTTGATGTTCACAGCGCAATTTTTATATTTTAAAAAATCCGTGTCGCGCGATATCGGCCGGTCAATGCCCGGAGAAGAAACTTCCAGCGTGTACGGGCTGTCGATTAAATCATTGACATCGAAGATATCTCCCAACTGGTTGCTTATGTTTGTACAGTCATCCAGCGTCACGCCGCCTTCCTTATCCAGATAGAGTCTGATTATCCAGCGGGTGTGCAGTCTGACACACTCGACATGAATCAGCTCCATCCCTTCCGAGGCGACTACGGGTTCGGCAAACTGCCGGATTTTCTCCTTTAAATCAAAATCCATAAAAGACCAGAAAATAAAAAAGTGGGCAGGTGCCCACTCATCAATACACAATCATCGATGGCTTACTGATACGTACCATAGTACTTCCAGCAATGCAAGCGGAAAGTAAGGGAAGGCGCGGCGTACTGATAAACAAAAATGGAGCGGGCGATGGGGCTCGAACCCACGACGTCCAGCTTGGGAAGCTGACATTCTACCGCTGAATTACGCCCGCTCTGTGAGGAGAAATCTTATTCAAGCGCTTCTGTTTGTCAAGGTGTTTTTGCCTGGCCGGCAAGGGAGAGTTAAATATCTCTGCTTATCCTTTTGACGATACACAGATTTCCAATATCCGATCCACGTTAAAGCGGCGATTTTCCTTACGTGTCAGGCAATAGGCGTCCATTCCGACAAATGGATGTCCGCTGTATTCCATTTCTCCGACAAACAGCGGACGGATTGTGCGTCGCGATTTTTCATCCTTTGCTTTCAAATAAAGAATTTCCAGATTTTTCTTTTCTTTAATCGCTTCATGAATAATCCGCAATTTATCATCGTGAGACCATTTTTGCTCTGATTTATCGTATTGCGTGCGTGTAATAAATTTTACGATATGCCAGTCCATCAGAATATGGCTTTTCTTCAGCGGCTGCTTCAGAACTATTCCCGCAAGCGATGTGCAGCGGGAAAGCGCCACATACATCTGTCCGTGGGCGAAAGTGCCGCGTCCCACATCAATAATAACATTTTCGAAGGTTTTTCCCTGACTTTTGTGAATCGTGACCGCAAAAGCCAATCGCACCGGATATTGGGTGAACGACCCGACATCTTCGGAACGAAGCTCATCATTTTTTAAAAAGAAACGGTAGATTTTCCAGGTATAGGGGCTGATTTCCACCGCTTCGCCGTTATCCAGTTTGGCGGCAATTATCTCTTCGCCTTCGTCATCTTTTTTGAATCCCGTTATTTTGCCGATGGTGCCGTTAATCCAGCGGCCATAGGTATCGTTATTCAAAAGCATTATCTGTGCGCCCTTTTTAAGATTTAATTCCAGGGCTGTGGGCAAATATTCTTTATCGAATTCGCCATCGATTATACCTCGCGCTTTCCATATTTTACCGGGAAGCTTAGCCAGTTGTTCCTCGTTAATGCTATCAGCCAAGTCATTAGTGCTGGTCAAAGAAAGATAAAAAGCGCCGGAGGGGGCGGTAAACTGAGCGTCATGGCGCTTGTTTAACAGCGCCAAATCATCATCAGTTACTGTGCGGTTACGGATAGCGTTGAGCAGGCGGATAAATTCGTTATCCTTCTGGCGATAAACTTTTTCCAGTTCAATAAATTCCATATC
>DSAV01000162.1 GCA_011046295.1 Deltaproteobacteria bacterium
CCTGCAGGAAGGCGGCCACGACACGGTGGAAGCCAATATCGCCCTGGGATTCAAGCCGGATTTGCGCGATTACGGAATCGGCGCGCAAATTCTTGTTGACCTGGGCGTGCATAAAATGCGATTGATGACGAACAACCCAAAGAAAATTGTGGGATTGGAAGGATATGGCATTGAAATAACGCAAAGAGTTCCATTGGAGATTCACCCGAACGAAAACAACATAAAATACATGAAAACCAAGCAGGATAAAATGGGGCATCTTTTGAAAATTTAAAAAAGGATGGTAACTGAACATGCCGAAAATAATTGAAGGAAAAATTGTCGCCAAGGGAATGAAGTTTGGCATCGTTGCGAGCCGTTTCAACGACTTCATCTGCTCCAGATTAATCGACGGCGCGCTGGATGCGCTAACCCGGGCCGGCGCGGACGAAAAAGATATCGCCATATACAAAGTGCCCGGCTCTTTTGAACTGCCTCTGGCCGCCAAAAAGCTGGCCAAATCCAAGCGCTATGACGCGGTTATCTGCCTGGGTGCGATAATCCGTGGGGCGACTCCGCATTTCGAATATATCGCCGCGGAAGTATCCAAGGGCATCGCCAGCGTCGGTCTGGAAACGGAAGTGCCGGTGGTTTACGGCGTGCTGACCACCGATTCCATCGAACAGGCCATTGAGCGGGCAGGCACAAAATCAGGCAACAAAGGCGCTGACGCAGCGCTGACGGCCATAGAGCTCGTCGACTTGTTCAGAACAATGCAGCAATAAATATTTCTTTTGAGGGGCAAGCGGCAAAGCATAATAAGCAAGCAAATTTTTTATTAAGGTGCGAAATATTCAATGCGCGGCAGAAGGAAGGCGCGGGAAATCGCCTTACAGGTTCTTTACAGCCTTAATTTTGTGAGTATCGACGTCGAAAAAGCTCTCGATCTTTTTTGGGGTAATTTTACCGCCCCGCAGGAGGCAAAAGATTTCGCCGCGTCCCTGGTGCACGGCACATGGGAACACAAAGACGAGCTGGATAAATTAATTTCCGGCTCCTCAGATAACTGGTCTTTGGGGCGCATGTCCAAAGTGGATATAAGTATTTTGCGTATGGCGGCTTTTGAATTTACTTACTGCGAAGATATTCCGCCGAAAGTAACGATCAATGAGGCGATAGATTTGGGGAAAACATTCGGTTCAGAAAATTCCGGGGCGTTCATAAACGGCATTCTGGATGCCCTGAAATTAAAGATTAGCAAAGAAAATGAAACTGCATCACCTGACAAAACCGGCAGACACAGCAAAACATAAATGCCTGGCGCTCAGCGTCTTTGCCGATGAAAGGCCGCCGCGGGGTATTTGCGGCTATATTGATTGGCGTCTCAACGGTTTTGTTTCCAGAGAAATCAAGGCGGGAAAAATCAGCGGAGAATTCGGGAAAAAAACGATTATACCGTTTCCTGCGCGTCTTGACGCCGAATATTTATTATTCTTCGGCATGGGGAAACTTTCCCGCTTTAACCTGGAAAGAATTAATAAAGCGGCCCGGCAGCTTATTGCCGCCGTTGACGGTTTGCTCATCTCCGAATTCTCATTCGAGCTTCCTGCAGAGAAGCGTATAACCGCAGGCAACGCAGAAATTATGGAAGCAGTGGTAACCGGTTTTTTTGATTATTTATCCGAAGACGCGGATAAACTTAACCGTATGGTATCGTGTATTGTCACACAGAATGCCGGAACAAAAGAAATATCCGCGGGCATCAAAAGCTTTAAATCCAAAGTCAAAGATCTGGGAACCGTCAAGTTTTCTTTATAGAACCATTCATTCAATCCAACAAACAAAAACATTAACAGCGCGTGGAACAGCCGATACTTACCTGGTCATTGTGTATTTTTGCTCATCCTGGGGAACATACCATTTAATGAAATTGTGTCCCAGCCCGATGGGCGCGGGCTCAATACCCCGGAAGCGTCTGTTGATGATAGTAAGTTCATCCGGCACATATAAAAAAGTGTACGGCTGATCTTCCGCCAAAATTTCCTGAAAGCGGTCATAATATTTTTTTCTTTTCCTTTCATCAAATGCAGAACGCGCTTTTTCCAGAAGCGCGTCGACTTCCCGATTTTTATAGGAAATAAAGTTTAATTCCTGCGCCGCGGTTTTGCTCGAATGCCAGACATCGTAAGCGTCGGGATCGAGCGGTATCGTCCACCCCAAAATAATCGCATCGAAGCGCCTTTTGTTGATGAAGTCGTTGATAAACGCCGCCCATTCCAAAATACGTATCTTTACGCCTATGCCTACCTCTTTTAGCTGGCGCTGAATTATTTCCGCGCATTTCTGGCGTGTTTCATTACCCTGATTGGTAATCAGCTCAAAGCTAAAGGGACGTCCGTCTTTTTCCAAGATACCGTCCTTGTTGGTTTTTGTCCAGCCGGCGGCGCGCAGAAGCTCTCTGGCTTTTTCGGGGTCATAAGGATATTTTTTCACATCTTCGTTATATGCCCAGGTTCCCGGTTTATAGGGACCGGTGGCAGGTTTTCCCAAGCCCAGCAGAACGCCGCTGATAATTTCTTCCTTGTTGATGGCGTAGGAAATGGCCTGGCGCACACGTTTGTCGGCAAAGAAAGGATGCTTCAAATTGTAGCCTAAATACGTATAGGCGAAGGCCAGCTGACGGTATTTGTTGAAATTTTTCCGAAACAGGTTGTTTTGAGTCTGGCGGGTGTATTGCAATGGGGTAAGCCCCATCATGTCGATATTACGCGCGCGCAGCTCCAGGAACATTGTGGCGTTGTCCGGGATAATCCGCGTGATATAGCCGTCAATATAAGGACGCCCCTCAAAATAATCAGGATTGGAAACAAGGACAATCTTTTGTCCGGGCACCCATTCTTTGAAAATATAAGGCCCGGTGCCGATAGGATGGCGCGACAGCTTGCTCCGGGTTATATCGGTACCGGCCAGCAGATGGCTGGGCAGAATGGCGCTCGACCAGCTGATTAGCGCCGGCGCGAAAGGCGCTCCATAAATGACGCGAAAAGTGTGAGTATCCAAAACCTGAGCTTTTTTTACTTTAAGAAAATCTCCCGCGTAGGCAGTGGGAGTTTCCGGATCAACGGTTACCTGGTAGGTATAAAGAACATCGCGGGCGGTAAACGGCCTGCCGTCGTGCCATTTTACGCCCCGGCGCAAATGAAAAGTTATCACCAGGCCGTCTTCGGAAATATCCCACGACTCGGCCAGATCTCCGACAACGTTCATGTCTTTGTCATATTTGACCAGGCCGTTATAAACCAGGCGGGAAATGTTGTGAGAGGGCGAATCTGAAGCCAGGATAGGAATAAGATTGCTGGCGTCTCCGATATCGCCGCGGATAATAATATCACCGTACGCGGGAGGCCTGTCTTCCATCTTGTCAATGCTATCTTCTGCCCGCTCTTTGCTGCATGCCGCTATAAATAACAGGCATGAAAATAATATCAACGATAAACGTAGTAAGCGCATAAAGCTTAATTACAGCAGCGGGTTAATCATTGCAATAAAATTTTAATAATTGTAAAATTGCAAATCCATGAATCAAACGCTCAGACGGGCATGCGTTTATGATAAAAAACATAAAATTTGAGCCGCCGCAAATCCTCCGTTTTTTTGAATCCTTAAGAATGAAAGCCGCCGAGGCTTGGGACGTCCTGTGTGACGCCGTAAGCAATTTCAGCTCCAACGGCGACGCCAACCAGGCAGCAGCGATTTCCTTTTACACCATTCTTTCCGCCATCCCGCTGTTTATCCTAACTATAATCGTCGCGGGAAATTTTTTCAGCGCGTATCCGCAGATACAGGCGGATATAATTGATACCGTGCGCGGGTTCGCTCCCTATTTTTCGGAAAGACTGATGGCACAGCTTGGGCAAATAGAAAGCAAGAGCGGGCTTCTGGGCTGGATTGGTATTCTAATTCTGGTCTGGCTCTCCGCTTTTATTTTCAACGCTATGGAAACGGCGCTGGATATTATTTTCCACTCGCGGGAAAGACGCAATTTCTTTATTTCCAAACTTCTCGCGGTTTGCATGATTCCTCTGGGATGGCTGATAGGAGCGGCGAGCCTCATAATCAGTTATGTGGCGGCATTGCTCACTGCTCGCGCCATAGTATTGCCGGGAGATATCGTCATCTCTCTGGGAGAAGTCACAGGATTTTTCCTGCGCTACGTTATACCTTATTTTGTATCCGTCCTTTTCTTTTATGTTCTGTACTGGATTATTCCGACAGCGAAAGTGCGTCCGGCAGTCCTTCTTGCCGGCAGCGCTTTTTTTGCCCTGCTCATGGAAATTTCCAAGCAGTTATTCACTTTTTATATCGCCAACTACAACCGTTTCGGCGTTATCTTCGGCACACTGGAGCCTGTCGTCATCCTTATAATCTGGGTCTTCTATGTCGCCCTATTATTTTTATTTTGCGCGGAGCTCATGTCTTCTTATCAACGTCGCGATTTGATTTTACTCGAAAGAGCGATGATTAAACCGCACAAAAGCCATATGAAAGTCGGCGCGAGGCTTTTCAGCAAATTCGGCCGCACCTATCCTGAAGGAAGCTTGATTTTTGAAGAAGGCAATATCGGAAAAGAAATGTTTTTTGTTCTGTCGGGGCGCGTGAGTCTGGAAAAGCATGCCGGACGGGCAAAGAAAATTATCAGTGAGGCCGGGCCGGGGCAGTATTTCGGTGAAACTTCCGCTCTGACCGACGCGCCGCGCGCCACTTCCGCCCGCGCGCTGGAAAACAGCCATCTGGCGGTAATCAAGGGAGACACTTTCGGAATTTTAATGCAGGAAAGCCGGGACGTGGGTGTATTAATGCTCAGGGAATTCTCTTCTCGTTTAAAAAACGCCAACGCCTCACTTGAAGAAATTAGTGATTCTTGGCTTCGTCTGCTTGTTATAACGTATTTTTTGGAAAATCAAAACGTTCCCATGAGCTATCATATAAAAAAGCTGGCCAAACTTTCCAAAAGAACGCCAGGGCAGATTGAGGAATCAATAAATCATCTGGCCAAAAAAAACATACTCGTCATTAGAAACGGCAAGCTGAAAAAAGTGGTGAAGAGCAAAATATGGTCGGTATTGGATGCCAAAACACTGAAAGCGGGCATCTCAAAGTCCTAATGTGCTTTTATTTTATGATGTTTTTTTGGCTTTTGGTTTTTTGGAAGATAAGGTAAAGGTTGCGCAGCATTTAACAACGTTCACCAAACTGACTAAAACATTCCTGCGGAAATTCAGACGATTATTAATGACCCGGCACAAAAATCCTTGAGGTGAAAGATGGGTACGTTGTAAAAGTTGTACGTAAAAACATTTGGTCTTTTTTGGATGTAAAAGCAGTCGAATTAAAAACAAATAAAAATTGATGCTTATTTTCTACATTATTGTTGAAATATTACGCAAACCACCTTTTTATGTTAACGTTTAAAGAAAAAAATGAGCAATAATTCAAAAACATTTCTTTTTGGTGATCGGTTCAAAGCGAAGCAAGATTTTAAGGCAGATGGTTTGACAAAATTTTCTGCCCCTTATACTGGGGGTTTTGAATGCATAATCCCCGCTGAAACCATTTTGGTAGTTAAACATGATCAATTTATTCATTTTGTTCCGGAAAAATATAAAGAATTAGAGAAAATACTTGTTCCGACAACGGAACGTTACAACCTGAAATACGGTGGCTATTATTTTTTATTTTCAAATGAAGACATTAATTCAAATTTAGAACTAATTTCGCGAGCCACTCCCAAGGAACGTAAAATATATGAAATAAAGCAAAAAATCTACAACAGCGTTCTGTCAGAAATCTTTATTGTTGCTATTGGTGTTATGTTATTTCTTGCAACACCATTACTACTGCTAATGGAACCTTTTATAACTTCATATAAGAAAAGAAAGTTAGAAAAAATGATAAGAGAAGAACAGCGAAACGAAAGCATATAGATTATTTGAAGGAAATATTATGACTGAAAAAAAAATTTGGGAAACATTTTTTGACGCACACGCGCCAATTTATGATGAAAACGTATTTACCAAAAGCACTTTACAAGAAGTTGATTTTCTCATCGAAGAATTCGCACTCAAACCCGGCGCGGCGATTCTGGATGTCGGCTGCGGCACGGGAAGACATTCCGTGGAACTGGCCAAACGAGGCTATAAGGTTACGGGCATAGATCTCTCCGCCGAAATGCTCAACGAAGCGCGTAAAAAAGCCAAAGCCGCGGGAGTGAGAGTAAACTGGATTCGCGCGGACGCGACGGATTTTAAGCTGCCGGGCAAATTTGACGCGGCAATTTGCCTGTGCGAGGGTTCATTCGGACTTTTGGGCCATCGCGATGACCCAATTAATCAGCCGCTAGCCATTCTCAGCAATATTTCCCGCAGCCTGAAAAAAAAGGCGAAAGTTATTTTAACGGTGCTCAACGCCACTTTCATGATCCGCAGATTTACCAATCAGGACGTGGCCGAAGGACGCTTCAATTTGCTGACTATGGAGGAAGCCTCTGAATTACCGCCGCGGGAAGGAATGCTTCCCATAAAAATGCGCGAACGCGCTTTCGTCCCCACAGAGCTTACCTTGCTTTGCCGTCTGGCGGGGCTTGACGTGCAAAACATCTGGGGCGGCACCGCGGGAAACTGGGGCAGAAGAAATATCGACCTGGACGAAATAGAGCTGATGCTCGTGGCGCAAAAAGTTGCCGAGCCGAAATTTTAAATCATTTTAAAAAACGGCGCGTGGTTGGAAGTGAAAAACTCCGGCAGGCGCTTAATAATCGGCGCCACGGCCGGATGCTTTTTGAAAGTCTTCTCCAGAAAATTACGCGCGTTTTGGCGATCCCAGCCCGCGGGATGCCGGAAATCACGATACAGAGATAAATCGCCTTCATAAAAATTTTCTGTTTGAAGATTCTGCGCCGTATCATTTGCTACCGGCAGATTAAAAATCGCCAGATTCAAAAAGTCAATGCAGTCGCTGTGCGCCACAGTAAAATTCAGCGTTTTTTGCGCGCTTTCTTCATTTTCCTGCGGCGTGCCGAAAAGCAGATAAACATAGGCGGCAATACCCGCTTTCTTGAGCGCCTTTAATGCCTTTGACGCATCCGCTAAATTTATTCCTTTGTTGAGTTTATCCAAAACTTCCTGATCGCCCGATTCGATACCGAGCTTCAGCATCACGCAGCCGCTTTTTTTGAGGGACAGACAAAATTCTTCATCGGCAAGTTCTTTGCTTACGCGCGCGAAACCATACCAATTCGCGCCCGGCGGATTTTGGCTGAGGTTTTTCAGCAAGGAAGGCGAAAGCGCGTTATCCAAAAGATGCACCAAACCCGGCTGATATTTTGCAACGAGTAGCGGCAATTCCTGATTTATCTGCGTCGGGGATAATGGCAGATAAGGATTTTCTTCGGCGCGCTCCGGGCAAAAAGCGCACCCTCGCCAGTAGCAGCCGCGCGAAGCGCTGTATGGCAGGACAAATCCGGGCGAAAAATAAAATTGCGCCGGAAAATCATCGTAATCGGGCGGCGAGTTTTTGTGCCCGTCTTCAACACCCAATAGCTCCAACAATTTTTTCTCACCGGCTCCGGCGATCATTTCATCAACAAAGCCTGGGAATTTTTCAATGCCTGCGCCCAACGCCGCCCAGGAAGTTACAAGAGAGCCGCCTAGCACAATTTTTATCCGTGAAGTGACATTTTTGATAAAACCAATCATGGCGAAGGCGCAAAGCGCCTGGCTTAAATAATTTACGGAAAAACCGATAAATTCCGGCTCATCTTGCATAACCGCCATCAGGCGGGCAGAAAAGTAAGGATAAAAAGGATTGTTGTCCGGCATCCGCGCGGCTTGCAGTAAATCAGCGCTTTTTACCGGCGCCAGCATGTTATTGGTAAAATCAGAAAGCGTCAGATGCGCGCCATAAAGTTTCCCTGCCAAAGACTGAACACGGTTTACATCCTGCGCGGAGCGTGAATACCGGCTTTTGTTTTTATAAGTTTCGATATTTTGCAGCGCGGCGATATTCGTTTCCAGGTTCTTACAGGATCTTTTGCTCCATTTGTCCGGCCATTCATTCTCCAGCGCGGTTTGCCCCAGCAAATAGTGAATCCCTTCCGCGTTGGCGTCGATTACCTGATGGCTGATGCCGTTGGCTTTGAGGCATCCGGCCAATTTGGCAATGCCCGCGGGCGGCTCGGATGGTTTGACTACCGGAGGATTGATTAAAACAATTTTAGATTTCATAAATTTATATTCAACATCGCATAGTATTTAATTAATGAATATACAAGCTCAATTTTGGCGATTTTCATTTAACCTTGACAGACGACTTTCTTTACGCAATAGTTAACAAAATTTTTCTAATTCTCGAAAATAAATTTTAAATGATACTTTTTTCTCGAATCATCAAAAAAATAGCAACAATATTTCTGGTCTTTTTTATTTTACTTGCGCCCGGCGAATCCTTTACTTCTGAAAAATTTCCATCGCCACGCGGTGCGGTAAATGATTTTGCAAAGATAATTGATTCAGCATATGCCGCAAAAATGGAAGCGCTGGCACGTGAAGTATTGCAGAAAACAGGCGCGTCTGTCGTTGTGGCAACGTTCGAAACTATCGGTGAAAACGAAGAGGTTAATCTTTATGTTAACAAGCTTTACAAGGCCTGGGGTATCGGGAAAAAAGGCGAAGATAAAGGGGTTTTAATTCTTCTTGCTCTCAAAGAAAGAAGAATCCGTATCGAAACCGGTTACGGCGTGGAAGGCATACTGCCGGACGGTTTAGTCGGAGAAATACTTGATAAACATGTTGTTCCTCTACTTAAGGAAGGCGATTACGGAAAAGCGCTTTATAATGGAATGTATGCCTGTAGTGCTTATATTGCCAAAGATGCTAATGTTCAGCTGGGCGGATCACCTGCTGCGTACCGTGCAAAGGTCCGGCCCGAGAAAAAAGGTTTTAATATCTTTGGACTAATATTTTTCCTGATTGTAATCGTTTTGCTTTTATTTACAAAAACCGGCCGTTCAATGCTCCCCTGGATATTGCTTCTGCTTGTAAGCGGCAGCCGCGGCGGTGGCGGCGGCGGATTCAGCGGAGGATTTGGCGGATTTGGCGGCGGCATGAGCGGTGGCGGCGGAGCAGGCCGCGGTTTTTAAAAAACAATGGGGTGTGAAAAATGACAAAAATACCAAACAATCCGCAGGATGCTTTTGTTCCTTTAACCGAGGATTATATGAAAGTCTTCGGCAAAGAACTTGTTTCTCTCATTCTTTACGGTAGCGCAGCCGGAGGATCATATATTAAAGGCAAATCTGATATCAATCTGCTTGTGGTTTTAACTCAGGAAGGAATGGATAAACTGGGTGATTCTTTTGAAATTGTAAAATACTGGCAAAAAAGGCGTGTTGCTATTCCGTTGGTTATGACCAAAAATTTCATCAATTCCTCTTTGGATTGTTATCCTATAGAGTTCATGAATATGAAAAATAATCATACCCTGATTTACGGTGAAAATGTTCTGGAAAAGCTTGAATTTCACCCGGAAAGTATACGGCTGCAAATCGAAAGAGAACTCAAAGGAAAACTGCTTCTGCTGCGCGAAGGTTATCTGGAAACACAGGGGAAAACTCTTGCGCTGAAAGATTTAATCAGCCGGTCATTCACAGCAATTATTTCAATTTTCAACGCGTTATTATATTATAAGCAAGGTACGGCGCCGCATGAAAGACGTGATACAATAAAAGAAATGTCCAAAATTTATAAAATTGACGAAGACACTTTTATCCAGTGTGCGGATATCAAAGAAGGAAACAACAAAATATCCGGCAAAGATGTGGATGATCTTTTTAATAAGTATGTTCGCCAGATAGCGAATATATGCAATATAGTTGACTCATTATAAAACAATTCAGGAGGGAGAAATGGACGCAAAAAAAAGAAATTTAATCATCGGAATTGTAGTCGTTATTATTATTGTTTTTGCTTTCTATTCATTGTTTGCCGGCAATTACAATAAATTCGTTAAAATGGATGTGGCGATAGAAACTGCCTGGTCGCAAGTGGAAAACCAGCTTCAGCGACGTTATGATTTGATTCCCAACCTGGTGGAAACGGTTAAAGGTTATGCCAAGCAGGAAAGAGAGGTATTTATTAAAGTTACCGAAGCGCGTGCCAAAGTAGGCGGCGCGGGGACTGTTTCCGATAAAATCACCGCCAACAACGAGCTATCCGGCGCTTTAAGCAGGCTTTTGTTAGTTGTTGAAAGGTATCCTGACATAAAGTCTAACCAGAATTTTTTGCGTCTTCAGGATGAACTGGCCGGTACGGAAAACAGAATTGCCGTAGAAAGAATGAGATATAATGAAGCCGTTAAGGTTTACAACGAAGCTGTCAGATCATTCCCGGCAAACATGATCGCTGCTATGTTTGGTTTTAAAGAGCATCCTTATTTCGAAGCGCCGAAAGAAGCGCAAGCTCCTCCTCAGGTAAAATTTGACTAGCAATTAAACATCTGTTCGCATAAAAACCCTGAACTGTTTTATTATAAAGTTCAGGGTTTTTTATTGTAATAAGCCGTTTTCCAAACACCGTTATCACCGAAAATACGAGAGGGAGAACTGGTATCAGATGGTCTTTTATACTTGTCAATACAATAATCGGAATCATGCGGCAGCAAAACAACTTTTCCGGATAACTGAGGCAAAATCGGGTAAATTTCTTTTTGCGCTGCAGCCGTGAAAAGTTCATCAATACTGGCAAAAGAAGATAATTCCTCTATGGTTTTGAGCGTGGGAGGCATTAAAGCAATTTCTTTGCAAAAATGCATTTCCAGTGCTTTTTGAGGCGTTACCCACAGGGATTCGGTAAGCTCCGTCGCGTCGGCCACCGGCCTTTGTTCGGGCGGTAGTTTTGCCAGAAAAAATCTCGTGTCAAATCTCATTTTTTCAAATTCCGGCGTAATCCAGTGCGCGTAGGGCACAAGAACTTCGGGAAAA
>DSAV01000049.1 GCA_011046295.1 Deltaproteobacteria bacterium
CGATACGTCATTGAAAAAAGCAGCATAAAATAATGGGGGCCACTAAAATAATTTCAACTAAAAAATTGACATGCTCTCTTGAGAAGAATAACGGTTAATAGTTCTAAATAAGAGCTTTATTTGGTCTTTATTAATAATTAATTCTTTGTTAAGAATCGCAAAATTTGAATATTTTTATAAGAAGGATTTTATCATGCAGGAAGTATTTAGCAAGGTTCAGGTGCACATTCCTTATCATCTTTTGCCGCAATATCAGGAGATGCTTGTCGGGAAACGCTTAAATCCGGAAATATATTTCAGCCAGTACGCGCTGAAAAATATGGATATGGAAAAATGCCGTGAAACGGCAAAAATATTCGCTGATCACGGCCTGAAAGTAACTTTTCACGCGCCGTTTATGGATTTGCGCCCCGGAGCGCTCGATGACAAAATCCGCAAGGTCAGCGTGCACAGGATGAAACAGGCAATCGAACTGGCGCGGTATTTTCAGCCGCTCAGAATTGTCTGTCATCCCATGTTCGACGACCGTTATTACGTGGATTGCGACGATTTATGGCTGGAAGCTTCACTTAAATCCTGGAGAGAATTGATTGACGCGGCTAAAGCGCATGACACGATTTTATCGCTGGAAAACGTGTATGATAAAGGCCCGCATCTGTTGCGGCGTCTTTTCGACGCTCTGGATTCAGACAGAGTCTGCTTCTGTTTCGATACCGGTCATTACAACGCCTACGCGCAGACTCCGTTGAATGTTTGGTTTGAAGAGTTGGGAAAATACCTGGGGCAATTGCATCTGCATGATAATTTCGGCGAGCGTGATGAACACCTGCCCGTGGGCGAGGGAAATTTCCCCTTTGGCAAGTTTTTCGAAGAACTGAAAAAAAACGGAAGCAGGCCGGTGGTGACGCTTGAGGCGCACGCGCAGGAGGAGCTTTTCAAATCATTGGATAATATCATCAAAATGGATTTTATCGATTGCATTTGATATTTTGATTTTCTCTGTATATGGAAAATTATTAAGGAATATTGAATGTTGAAATATATCATCAAAAGATTGCTTTTCATGATTCCGCTTCTGGTGGGGATTACCATCATCAGTTTCGCGGTAATGCGCCTGGCTCCCGGCTCTCCCACTGATTTGCAGATGCAGATGAATCCCAAAGCTTCCGTGGAAATGCAAGAAAGGCTCAGAGCCTTATACGAATTGGATAAACCCCTTCACATTCAATACTGGTCATGGCTGAAAAAAATAAGCCAGGGCGATTTAGGAACATCATTCGCGAGCGACCGCCGCCCGGTGATGGATAAAATTCTGGAGCGTCTGCCGATAACCATTTCCATCAATTTTCTATCCCTGCTGATCATCATTGCCGTAGCCGTGCCCATAGGGGTTTTGTCCGCCGTCCATCAGGATTCTCTTTTCGATAAAATTACCGCGGTTTTTGTCTTTATCGGCTTTGCCGTGCCCACTTTCTGGCTGGCTCTTTTGCTGATGATATTTTTCGGCATTCATCTGGGTTGGCTGCCGATTTCCGGCCTGCGTTCTCTCAATTATGAATATTTGAGCACGTGGGCGCAGTTTGTGGATTTGGCGAAGCATCTCGTTTTGCCCGTGCTGGTTTCCGCTTTCGGCGGCCTGGCCGGTCTTTCGCGTTATATGCGGGCGAATATGCTGGAAGTAATCAGGCAGGATTACATCATGACCGCGCGCGCCAAGGGCCTGCCCGAGAACACGGTTATTTACAAGCACGCCCTGCGCAACGCGCTTTTGCCGGCCATTACCATTCTGGGTCTTTCCATTCCCGGCTTAATCGGCGGGAGCGTAATTTTTGAAACAATTTTTGCCATTCCCGGCATGGGGCAATTATTTTTTATGTCCGTTATGGCCAGGGATTATCCGACAGTAATGGGTATTTTGCTTATTGGGGCTATTTTGACTCTTTTGGGAAATTTAATCGCGGATATATCCTATTCGGTGGCCGATCCGCGCATCCGGATATCCTAAAAAGCGTAAATTGCGGAAGACATTATGGGATTTTGGGAAACATTTTTTAAAAATAAGCTGATGGTTGCCGGAAGCGGCATCGTCTTGCTGCTTTTGATTGTTTCCGTTCTGGCGCCCTGGCTTGCTCCTTACGATCCCGGCCAGATTAACCTCCAGAATGTCCTGGCGTCTCCTTCCTGGCAGCATTTACTTGGTACCGACCAATTGGGCAGAGATGTTTTTTCCCGGATGATTTGGGGCGCGCAGATTTCTCTGAAAGTCGGTTTTGTCGCCACCGGCATCGCTATAGTTATCGGAACGATTCTCGGCGCGGTCGCGGGATATTACGGCGGTTTGATTGACGCTTCCATCATGCGTTTTGTGGATATCATGCTTTGTTTCCCCACTTTTTTTCTTATTCTCGCGGTTATTGCCTTTCTGGAGCCTTCCATCTGGAATATCATGATTGTTATTGGCGTTACCGGATGGATGGGCGTGACGCGTCTGGTGCGCGCGGATTTTATTTCGCTCAAGGAGCGTGACTTTGTCCAGGCCGCCCGCGCGATAGGTGCAAGTGACGCGAGAATTATTTTTCTGCATATTCTTCCCAACGCTTTTGCCTCCATTTTAGTCGCGGCAACACTGGGTATTGCTGCGGCCATACTTACCGAGTCGGCCTTGAGCTTTCTGGGTATCGGCGTGCAACCTCCCACGCCGAGTTGGGGCAACATTTTAACCGCGGGAAAGGACAATATCGATATCGCCTGGTGGCTTTCGCTTTTTCCGGGTCTGGCGATATTAATCACGGTGGTGGGTTATAATCTGCTGGGAGAAGGGATTAGGGACGCGATTGATCCACGCCTGAGAAAATAAAAAATCTTGACAAATGTCACGAAATGCGTTACAAATCTGTCGTGATCAAAACATTTGCCGACAAGCATACGAAAGATTTGTTTGTTAAGGGTACATCGAAGAAGTTTCAGCCGGATATTATAAAAAGAGCATTACGCCGCTTGGAATACATTGATTTGGCAACATGTCTTGAAGACTTAAAAGTTCCGCCTAGCAACAATCTTCATGTGTTGAGAGGCAATAGAGAAGGGCAGTATGCCATATCTATAAACGATCAATGGAGAATATGCTTCAGCTATGTCCACGGTGACGCATATGACGTTGAGATAACCGATTATCATTAAGAGGAAAAACATGAGTATTAAGTATCGCGGAAAAAGAGAAATAAAGCCCACGCATCCCGGAGAGATGTTACGGGAAGATTTTCTTTCCGATTACAATCTGAATGTTGCCTCTTTGGCAAAAGCTATTGGTGTTTCCCGCCAGACGGTGAATGAATTATTGCGCGAGACACGCTCATTGACACCGCTTATGGCGCTGCGCTTGAGCAGATTATTCGGCAACACTTCTCAATTCTGGTTAAATGCCCAGTGTGCATTCGATCTTTGGGAAGTTGAGCAATCCCACAAGTCCGAGATTAAAAAAATACGGCCGTTGAAAGCTGCGTAGTTTAACTCTCTTTCACGTTTGATATTTTGTTTTTAGAACAATATTTTCTGACAAAGCGTTGCACGCCGTATCTGGTCAGTTTTCCCATGTAATAAGGGGCGCGCGCGAGCCACGCGCCGATAATAAAAACCACATAGGAAAGTCCGTAAGTCACCGGGCCGCCGATAATGGCGATGAGAGGTTGACGGTACCAGACGGCAATAGCGCTCAGGGCGGCAACTGCCGGCCAGGCGAGAAGGTAACTGAAAGCCATGAGAAAAAGCCCGGTAACCAGCCGCGGGGTCGGGCGCTGTTTAAACTCGCTCAAATCCTCGGGATTTTGCATTATTTTAACTATCAATTTCTTTTGGGAAAGATAATCCGCAATTTTTCTCAGAATCATGAAAACCTAAATACACGAGCCGTAATTTTTGCGCAACAGCTTTTATGCGGCAACAGCCATTTCTTGACAATGATTTCCGCCCGTATTATACCCTGCGCCGGATAAGAGGTGCTAAATTGTGAATAGCCTGAACAAAGAAACAAACCCGTGGGATTATTTTGACCGTATTTATTGCATATCTTTACAAGAGAGCGAAGACCGGCGCCGTTCGGCGAGGGAAGAATTTGCCAAAGTAGGCCTGAAAGGCAAAGTCGAATTTATTCTTGTCAAAAGACATCCTGCCAACGTTTTGCAGGGGATGTATGAATCTCACATGTCCTGCCTGCGCAAAGGGCTGGAGGCGGGAGCGCAAAATATTGTCGTATTTGAAGACGATGTCGGGTTCGAACGCTTCTCTGTGGAGCGCCTGAAGGGCTGCATTGAGTATCTCGCGAAAAATCCTGATTGGAAAGTTTTCCTTTTCGGGGCGCTGATTCGTTCCAGCAAAAAAACGGACAGCGCTTGTGTGCAGGAAGTGCGCTACCAGAGCCTGGCGCACGCCTACGTTTTAAACCGCCCCTATGCCCAGGAGTTGGCTTATCAGCCCTGGCAGGGACTGGCCAATGATACGCTTTTTTGCCCGCTCACTAAAGATATTTATGCCGTCTATCCGATGTTCGCTTTTCAGAAAGATTTTGCCTCGGGTAATGATTTGTATAAAGGGCTGGAGAAATTCCGCCGCCTGCTGGGCGGACTGAAGCGGATTCAAAAAGCAACCGAATTTTACCATCGGCACAAATTCGGCATTTACGCCGCGCAGGTAATATTTATTTTAATTGTGGTGATTTATTTGTTTTGGCGGTGACGAAAAGCCAGGCCGTATTAGTTCATGTGTCCACAATTGGCTTTAGATATTTTTAACTTCTTAAAGTGATGCTTATTTTTTTGTCAGTAACTCTCTATTTTCCATTCATCATCACAATCTCGTATAAATGACAATTGAAAAGAATATGTTTTTCCTTCACGAGTGCATAAGATTTCGTATGTTGCGGAGTTGTTGCCACTGACCCTGACCATTGCGATTATGCTGAGTTCAAGTTCTCGTGAAACATCGGGCAATATTTTATTTTGGTGAAACGTTGAGTAGATCTCTCTGTATTGTTCCCGTGTATGTTCGGAAAAATAGCTGACTGCTGTATCAACATCTCCACGTCTCAGGGCGCTAACCATTTGAGTCCATATTAATCTTAATAAGGAGTCTAATTCTTTTTTTTCGTTTTCAGTCCATACCTTGTTTTCTTCGCGCTTGCTCTTAAAAAAACATTTAAGATATTTTATTTCTTCCTCTGAAGCACCCTTTTCACGAAGACGAGTGATTTCTCTTTCTTCCTCTTCGAGATATTCTTCAGTGTCGCCAGTCCGGGTAACCGGATGAGAATGTGACAGGACATCTCGTTGTTCCCGATGAGTTTTTAAAGTAGCTCTTTGATTTTCAGGCACATTCCCCGGGACATTAGTTATAACAGTGACACCATTTTCATCAACATATGTGTAGAAATCAGCACTTACATTGGAAGATAACGAGAAACTGAAAAAAGCAAAAATAATGATAAATATTTTCATGACAGCCCCCTATCTTTGTTTAAAAGAATGCCGAACGCAGAGCTAACCCGGAGCTGCCCACGGGGCCGCTGGCTCTAGCGATTTGTTCGACGATTTTTATGCATCCGGCTCTATAACCCGTGCAGCATCGCCACCACATATTTTGCACGTTCCCTTAAGCACCACAGAACGTCCCGATATTTGCCCCTCTCGAAGTTGTAGTGCCACCATTGTCCGGCATTTTGAACACCAGACATTCTCAAGTATGTTCTTTCTTATCTCTTCCGGTATCTGTTCCCATCTTTTCTTTGCAGAAGGTGTGAGTTTCGGAAAAGGCAATGTTTTTATTTCTTTTATAAAATGCCGTTTAAAGAGCTCTTGAGACTTGCGAAAACCTTCTTCCGTCATTGTGACCGATTTTGCCGTAACAACCGGATTCGTTATATAACCTTTTTTGTGAAGTCTGTTTAATGTTTCCCAATCAAATCCCTTCCAGGCTCTCGCGCCCAATCCTTCATGTCTTTCATGGGTAACGAGATAAAGAAGAGCCAAAGTATATTCATCTATTTTATCTTCATTATAATCCATCTGTCATCCTCAAGTCGAACAATTAAAATACCAACTTTGTAATTAATCAGAAAAATGTCAAAAACTCATTTCTCCATCCAGCCCAATCCTTTGGCGTGCAGGCTCTGAATGTAAAGCCGGTCTTTCGTTTCCGTAACGCCTGTTGTTTCCGGATATGCGCCTGTGGGGTCCTGTAAATCAGCTACCACTTTACCGTCTTCCGTAAAGGCAAAGACATGGCCGTATGGTTTGGGCACAGGCCAGAGCACGCGCGGCAGTCGCAGAATCAGCATGCGCAGCATCGGCTCCGGCATCATTTTATCGACAACAGGGTTACGCGGTTTTACCAGCCCGACCCAGATTTTGCCGTCCAAGCCCCGCATCAGATTGTCCGGATATCCGGGAAGGTTATTAAAAAGCACTCTGGCTAAACGGCTGGGATTGGCAATATCCAAATCGCGCAAATTCACTGAAATTTTCCAGATACGGTATTTTCCCGTTTCGGCGACAAACAGCCATTGCTCATCGGCGCTCAAAGCCACGCCGTTGGCAAAGCTAAAACCTTTCGCCACCACACGGGTGATTTTCTTTGCCGGATCATATGCCAGAACGCGTCCGGTGGAAGACTGCTCCATAATGTCCAGGATGCTTGCTTCAAATACCCCGCCCCAGTCTTTGGGCGAAAAGCGCGTTGACGCGTCGCTGAAATATATTTTGCCGTTTCTGGCCACAACCACGGCATCGGCATAGCGGATAGGCGTGCGGTGCACTTTATCCGTTAAAACAGTTATTTCTTTATCAGGGCTGATGGAAAGAAGCCCCTGAAAAGCATCAGCGGCAATCATGTTCCCGCGTTTGTCAAAATCAAACCCTAAAACGCGGCCGCCGGTATTGACAAAAACTTCCTGTTTGCTGCCGTCGGGATTCACGCGCAGAATATTTCCGCTGGCAACGGTGATGTAGAGCTTTCCGTCTTTGCCGACAAAGATATGTTCCGGGCCTTCTTCGCCTTCCAGGGGAATAATATTTAGTTCGGCAAGCTTGTTGTTGACTTCATGCGGCCCCGTGTAGCCGGGGGGCTTGGGCGCTTCCCAGACAACCGGTCTGATCGGTACCGGCCATAAAAAAAGATAGGCGATAAGTAGTATAAAAACAACGACAACGGCCAATGCAGCTTTTTTCATGCATACCTCCTCAAAATTTTGTTCATGAAGAGAATTAATCCCGCATTCTATAGCGGTATGTTGTTGTGCTTCTTTTTCACCCTTGTTTCTTTTTTGTCTTTGAACGCCTCCAATAGCGCGATAATTCTGATTCTCGTGTCGTGCGGCGCGATGATTTCATCGATAATTCCCAGCGATGCCGCGAAATACGGGTTGTTGAATTTGTCTTCATAAGCGGCGACAAGCTCCGCTCTTTTTGCCGCGGGGTCACTGGCGGCGGAAATTTCCGCGCGGTAAATGATATTGCATGCTCCTTCCGCGCCCATGACGGCGATTTCCGCCGTCGGCCAGGCCATAACATAATCCGCGCCCAACTGCTTGGAGCACATGCCCAGATAAGCGCCGCCGTAGGCCTTGCGCGTGATGACGGTCAGCTTGGGCACGGTGGCTTCCGAATAGGCGTGCAAAAGTTTCGCGCCGTGGCGGATAATACCCGCCCATTCCTGATCGGTGCCCGGCATGTAACCGGGAACATCGGTAAAGGTCAGAAGCGGAATATTGAAGGCGTCGCAAAAACGGATAAAGCGCGAAGCTTTGTCTGAGGCGTTCACATCCAGCACGCCGCCCATAAAACGCGGATTGTTGGCAATCACGCCCACGGTTTTGCCCATCACGCGGATAAAGGCGACAACCATGTTCTGCGCCCACGTTTCCATCGGTTCGAACATCTCGCCGTTGTCGGCTACGGATTTGATGATTTTTTTCATATCATAGGCGCGGTTGACTTTATCAGGCATGATGGTGTCGAGTTCCGTGCAGATTCTGTCCGCGCGGTCCGCGCACTCAGCCGCGGGCAGGGGAGAATGGCAGCTATCCGGCAGATAGGAAAGCAGTATTCTTATTTTCTCCAGACAGTCGTCGTCTTTTTCCGTGACGAAGTGGCACACACCGCTTTTTGTGGCGTGCGCCACCGCGCCGCCCAGTTCGTCGTGCGTTACTTCCTCACCGATTACGGCTTTGATGACATCGGGGCCGGTGATATACATGTAGGAGCTTTGTTTGACCATGAAAACCCAGTCGGTGAGCGCCGGGGAATAAACCGCGCCGCCGGCGGTGGGGCCCATGATGGCGGTAATCTGAGGAATATAGCCCGAAGCGATGGTGTTGCGGTAAAAAATGCCGCCGTAGCCTTCGAGCGCCGGAACGCCTTCCTGAATACGCGCGCCACCGGAATCATTTAACGCCACAAAAGGCTTGCGCGCCGCCAGCGCCATATCCATGACTTTCCATATTTTTTTGGCGTGCATCTCGCCCAGGCTGCCGCCGGAGCTGGTGAAATCCTGCGCCGCGGCATAGACAACCCTGCCGTTTACCCTGCCGAATCCCGTCACGACGCCGTCCGATGGTATTTCTTTCCTATCCAGGCCAAACAAAGTGGAGCGATGCTGCACGAAAAGCTGCACTTCTTCGAACGAACCTTTATCGAATAATAATTCCAGCCGCTCACGGGCGGTCAATTTGCCGCCTTCATGCTGCTTATTTACCTGTTTTTCGCCGCCCATCATTTTGATGGATTGGCTTTTTTTCTCAAAATCGCTGATTTTATCCTGTGTTGTTTTTTGTAAATCGTCCGCCATAAATCCTCTCCGTTTCCATTTTAGTATTATGCAGATTTTTCTTAAGTGTTAAATGTTAAAAAAGAATTATTTGTGACAAGGGGAATCCTAGCTTTTTTGCCGTAAACTGGCAAGAGAAAATAACGCCAGAGATGGCTGAAACAGCCATAATTATATTAAAATAAAAACTTATGCTTTATTTTTTGGCGCAAAACTAATAAATTCTTCTGCGGTGATATATGACAGAAAAAAATATACGCAATTTTAAGATGGTTGTGGAATACGACGGCAGCGCGTACCGCGGTTGGCAGAGGCAGAAAAACGGCGTATCCATCCAGCAGGTGCTGGAAGAGGCGATTAAAAAAATCACCGGCCAGAAAGTTTCCGTTATCGGCTCAGGCCGCACGGACGCGGGCGTGCACGCGCTCAATCAGGTGGCGAGTTTCCGCTGCGCCACGAAATTGCCGTTAAATAATATTTTCCGCGGCATGAACAGCGTTTTACCGGAAGATATTGTTGTCAAAGAAATGGAAGAAGTACCGTATGAATTTCACGCCCAACGGGATGTCAAAAGCAAAATTTATGTTTATAAGATTTGCAACCAGAAACTGCGCCCCGCGCTGGGCAGAAATTATTCCTGGTTTGTCCGTTTTGATTTGGATTTGCCCAAAATGCGCCAGGCAGCGAAATACTTAACCGGCAAGCATGATTTTTCCTGCTTTTGCGCCACCGGTACGGACGTGCAGGACCGCGTGCGGACAATTATGAACATCAAAATTAAAAACGAGGGAGAGGGAAATATCGAAATAATAGTGGAAGCGAAGGGTTTTTTAAAATATATGGTGCGCAATATCATCGGCACGCTGGTGGAAGTAGGGCGCGGGAAACGCCAGCCCGAAGATATGAAAAAAATCATTGCTTCGCGCGACAGAAAAATCGCGGGAGCCACTGCGCCGGCGCACGGCCTTTTTCTGCAGGAGGTTAAATACTGAAAGTGAAGATATTATTACTGGGGCATAAAGGCATGCTGGGCAGCGATCTTCATAAACAATTATCTGCCGACCACGAAGTTGTCGGTATGGATAAAGAGGAAATTGATATTGTCTGCGCCGACGACTGTAAAAAAGCCGTCGCGGAAGTCAATCCGGCAATTGTTATCAATGCCGCCGCTTTCACGGATGTGGATGGGTGTGAAGCGCAAAGGGATGCCTGTTTTGCCGTTAACGCGGAAGCGGTGAAAAATATTTGTCTGGCTTGCCGTGACAGAGATATCAAAATCATTCACTTCAGCACGGATTATGTTTTTGATGGAAAAGCGCAGAGTCCCTACCGCGAACAGGATGTATGCAACCCGATAAACGTTTACGGGGAATCAAAATTAGCCGGAGAACTATATTTGCAGTCACTTTCCGACAATTATCTGCTTATCCGCACTTCCTGGCTTTACGGCGTAAACGGCAAAAATTTTGTCCGCACGATTCTTGAAAGAGCTAAAGCCAAACGTTTTATCCACGATACGATGGCCAGGGCCGGCGCGAGGAGGCAGACACATTCCTCAACTCTTTCGGTAGTTGATGATCAGCTTGGTTCTCCCACCTACACCAAGGATTTAGCCGCCGCGGTGGAGTTGCTCATTTCTCAGAATCATAAAGGCATTTTTCATGTCACCAACCGCGGACATTGCAGCTGGTATGAATTTGCCGTGCGGATTTTAAAAGAAGCGGGCGTAGATAATGTTGAAGTAAAGCCCATCAAAACCTCTCAAATGCCAAGGCCGGCCATGCGCCCCGCCTACAGTGTTTTGAGCATGCAGAAATTCATTTCTCTTACCGGCAAAGCCCCGCAGCCCTGGCAACTCGCCCTGCAGGATTATCTGAAAAATATTAATGCGATAAATTAAATATCTTTGATTCATTAGAACGAACATTTATTTTTTACAGTAGCTGAATAAATAAAAAGTTGTTTCGATGAAAAAACATCCTTATTTAGAAAGGCCAGGGAGGTATAATCATGAAACGAGTCATCCTTTTTGTTTTGTTTGCTGTTTTAATATCACTGCTGAGCGGCTGCGCGACCATATACCACAAACCGGAGTTTAGCGGCCGGCTGATTGATGCCGAG
>DSAV01000225.1 GCA_011046295.1 Deltaproteobacteria bacterium
CGGTAGTGCTTTTTCTGGGCGTTTCCAGTCCCCTGCCGGGATTTTGTCAGGGGTCGGCTACGGCGGGAGCTTCCGCGGCTGGCGCGTCCGCCGGAGAAACTACTAAAGCCAGCGTGAGCAAAGGAACAAAGATAGGCGCCGGTGTTTTGGCGGCAGCCATTATTGCCGGTTTGGCCGTTGCCCTCGGCGGCGGCGGTGGAGATGGAGGCGGATTCATCCCCACGCCGGGGCATCACTAAACAGCGCGGAAATATAAAAAGCTTCACAGGCGAGGACTTGCCGCGGCAGTGGTTAAAGTTTTCGCCTTTTTGTATTTTGAATCTATAAATTTTTATATGAAAAAATTCATTGCCGCTTTAACCATAATTTTTTCTTTGGCAACGGGCGCGACGGCTATCGCCCTGCAAACGCAGGAAAGTGAAATCCTTTTTGCCGCGGAAAATCTTTTTTTGCAGATGAAAGACAAAAATTATCAAAAAATCTGGGACAATCTTACTTCCAAAACAAAAAAAAGCATCATAGAAGATGTTTATAAAGTATCAAGAAAAATGAAGATTGACGTTAAAAAAGAGGATTTGGCGAATGATTTTGCATTCAGCGGCCCTCACGCGCGGGCGTATTGGGACTCTTACCTTTCTGTTTTTGACCCGGATACTGTTTTGAAGGAATGTGTGTGGTCAATGGGAAAAATTAAAGGGAATGCCGCTGAAATAAATGTCCTGCATAAAAATTCCGAACGCCCCGCTGTTCTGAAATTGTATAAGGAAGATAACGCCTGGAAACTGGGACTGGAGGAGAGTTTCGGCGCCAGAAAGCTGAATCCTTTTTGAGAAACTCAAGATTATCGGTGAATCTTTATTTCTTTATCACGCCTGGCGACCAGGTTTTACCGTCGGATGACGAAAGTATTGTGCCGTCCGTGCCCACAGCGATGAATTTGCCGCGCCCGTAAGCCACGGCGCCAAGCATGCTTTTAGTGCCTGATTTCACGGAAGTCCACTTCCATAAATCCGGCGACGTTATAATTTCGCCGTCCGCGCCGACAGCTACATACAACCTGTTGCCGTACACTATGGATGAAAGGTCTTTGAAGGTTGAAGAATAGCGGTCAAGCCACGTTATAAATTCTCCAAATGCCTTTTCCGAGGTCATAATCCTGCCTTTTGTGCCGACCGCGATGAACTTTTCATCGGCGTAAATAACGCATTTTATCTTCCGGGTGTATTTCATCTCCTCGCTTTCCCAGGTTATGGCGTCGTATGATTTAAAGATTGTTCCTTCTTCGTTTATGGCAATGAAATATCCGGGTTCCAGCAATTTCTGGCTGTATCCAAAGACGAGGTTATCAAGTGACTTCCCCGGCGATAAAAGAGCGGTTTTCGTCCATGTGTGACCGTCCGGTGATATTACCACTATCCCGTCGGCACCGACCGCGACAAAAATATTTTTCGCGAAAGCAACCGAGCGCAGATCGCTGGCGATTTCGGTTTTTACGGGTGTCCATTTTAATCCGTCACGCGAGCCGGTTACAATTGTTCCCCTGTCACCCACCGCCACAAACATGTCCTTGCCGAAAGTTATCGCTCTGAGAGGAATATCGATGCCGGAGTCGCGCAGCGTCCATGTTTCGGCGTCAAGAGATGTATATATTTCACCGTTGCCGAAAGTGATGGCGTAAACAGGCCACGGACCTTCAGCTTTGTCTTTTGGGGATTGCTTTGCGATTGAAACTGTGAAAATTACAAAAGTGAAAAAAAACATTAAAACCGCGGAAAGCATCAAGGTTTTTTTCATTTTTCTTTCTCCTTTGTTTAAAAAAACACACATTTTTTATTGATGATATCTGTCTGTAATTCTTAACATAATCTGATAAGAAAAAAAACACATAAATACACGGCAAAATCACAGGGATTTCAAACCGGCTTCTTGATTATCAGCGTGACACAGAGGCGTTAGTTTTTCTTCAGATTGGTCGCCCGCACGCCGATAAGCCTTACACGCTTTTCAATGTTCACGCGCTTAAGGCAGGCGAAAGCGGTTTTGCGGATTTCTTCTTCTGAATCCGTATGTCCCGTCAAAGTTTTGGCGCGGGTGAGTGTCTGAAAGTCGCTGAATCGGATTTTTATTGAAACGGTTTTGGCTTTGCATCCGTCATCGCGCATATCCGCCACGACCTGTTTTGCCAGCGCCGCCAGCGTTTTCGCGATTACCTGCCAGTTTTTTACATCTTCCTGAAAAGTAGTTTCCCGGCTGATGGATTTTGGTTCCCAATGCGTGATTACCGGGCTTTCGTCAATGCCGTGGGAAGCGTCGCAGAGGTATTGTCCGTAGGATTCACCGAAATGTTCAATAAGTGTCTCCCGCGGCAGCGCCGCCAACTGTCCAATCGTGTGAATGCCGATGCCTTTTAGATGTTCTTCCGTCTTCGGGCCGACGCCGTAGAGTTTGCGGATGGGCAGAGGCCATATTTTTTCCTCAATGTCGTTTTCATTGATGATGGTCAGGCCGTCGGGTTTCAGCATGTCGGAGGCGATTTTCGCCAGAAGCTTGTTCGGGGCGATGCCGATGGAACAGGTGAGGCCGGTTTTTTCTTTTATGCCGGCTTTAATTTTCTCCGCGGCAGATTCCGGGGATTCCAAAAGATGAGTCACATCAAGAAAAGCCTCGTCAATGCCGGCATTTTCCATAAGCGCAGTTAAAGAAAGCAGAACTGATTTAAATTTACGCGATGCTTCTGAATACGCTTCATAATCGACCGGCAGAAAAATCGCGCGCGGGCAGAGTTTGAAAGCCACGCGCAGCGGCATTGCCGAATGAATACCATATTTGCGCGCTTCGTAGTTGGCCGTCGAAACAACCCCTCTTTTTGAGGGATCGCCGCTGCCGCCGATGACCACCGGCCTGCCGGCAAGAGAGGGATTTCTTTTTTCTTCCACGGCGGCGAAAAACGCGTCCATGTCGATGTGAAAAATTGTTCTTCCGGGTGGCTGATTCAAAGGTACTTTCCCATTTTTAATTTTATCACTGTCCTTTAAACGCTAAAAAGAATATCACTTTCCGTAAAAAATTTGTAGCGGCGCGGGGAAAAAAGCTTGCCGCGAAGGTTTTAGCCGTGAACCTTTTGGTATTGTGTCTATTGCCCGCTTTACAACTGTTTCAGTTGACGAAATTTGATAAATATGTAAAATTCGCTCACTATATCCAAGTTTAGAGGCGCGAGCGGTGAACACGGGTATAACAGGTGAAAATAAAATGGAAAACAAAGAATGGAGCGCGCCGTTTTTCCGGCCATTTAACGCTGTCGGCAGGGTGGTCATCGAATGGGTGGACCACCTGGGCGCGGCAACGATTTTTCTTTTGGCGGCGCTGTGGAAATCCTTTCGCGCCAGACAATTTGCCAAAGTAGTTTCGCAGCTTTATTATATCGGGGCAAGGTCAACCGCAATTATTTTATTAATCAGCCTTTTTACGGGAATGGTTCTGGGACTGCAGTCCTATCACGCGCTGGCTAAATTCGGCGCCCAGGGGGCGGTGGGAATTTTGGTAGCTCTTTCTTTGATCAGGGAACTGGGACCGGTGTTGACGGCTATCATGGTTACGGCGCGTGCCGGTTCCGCGATTACGGCGGAAATCGGCATTCAGCGCATTTCCGAGCAAATTGACGCGCTGCAGACTATGCGCATCGATCCGCTTAAGCATGTCATCAGCCCGAGAATCAGCGCGGCGATTATCAGTTTCCCGATATTGGCCACTTTTTTCAACCTGGTGGGAATTATCGGCGGTTATATCTCCAGCGTGCTGCTTTTGGGATTGAATCCCGGTATCTATTTCAACAGCATTCAGGCTAACGTGGAAATGAAAGATATTACCGACGGCCTGATTAAAACCATCGTGTTCGCGGTTATTGTCGCGACTGTTTGCTGTTACCAGGGCTATTACGCGCATCAGCGTAAAGACAGCCACGGCGCCAAAGCCGTCGGCATGGCGACCACTTCGGCTGTCGTTATTTCGTGCGTGCTGATTCTGGTGGCGGATTACGTGGTAACTTCATTTTTAATGTAGGCAGTTGTATGACTGAACCGTTAATTGAATTTAAAGACGTGACCAAATCCTTTGATGGTAACGTAGTGCTCGATGGCATTAACCTCAAAATATATGAAGGCGAGGTAACCACAATTATTGGCCTGAGCGGCGCGGGCAAAAGCGTGCTTCTCAAACATATCATCGGCCTGCTTACCGCCGACAGCGGGACGATTTATTACCGCGGCACGCCGGTTTCCCAAATGACCAGGCAGGAAATCAAAGACGCGCTGGCGAAAATGAGTTATATGTTCCAGAGCAATGCTCTTTTCGATTCACTGACGGTTTATGAAAATATCGCCCTGCCCCTGCAGGAAAAGACGAATCTCGGCAAGGATGAAATCCATCGAAAGGTTATGGCCAGAATCGAACAGGCGGAGCTTGCAGCAGAAATTGACAAGTTTCCTTCGGAATTATCCGGCGGCATGCAAAAGAGAGCCGCCCTGGCGCGCGCTTTGGTCACCGATCCGCAAATAGTCCTTTTTGACGAGCCGACAACAGGCCAGGACCCCGTGCGCAAAAACGCGATACTGGGCATGATCGCGCAGTACCAGAGAAAATTCGGCTTTACCGCGATACTGGTCAGCCACGAAATCCCGGATGTGTACTTTATTTCCAACCGCGTGCTTGCCCTTTATGATAAAAAAATAGTTTTTCAGGGGACTCCGGAAGAACTGGAAAATTTTGACCATCCGTTTAATGACGAAGTCATAAGTTCCCTGGAAGCTTTTCAGAAAGAATTGACCGGGCTTTATTCGCTCAGGCAGTTTAAGATGCTCAACAGCGCGCAGTTGAAGCGTAAGAAGTCCCACGAGCCTTATTCCATAGTTGTTTTTACGCTGGAAGATGTTAATTCCATAACAGCTCACCTGGGACATGACGCGGTGCATGAAGCCATAAGGCGGATGTGCCTGTATGTGGATAAGCATTTCGGCATTCTGGGAGGCCTGTCCACCCGCTTCAATACAAGTGAAATAGTGACCATGCTGCCTCATTCCGATATAACGGAGACGCGATCGATTCTCGATGAATTTGTAAAGGATTTTAAAGGACAGGGAATCAGCGACCTCAGAAACTGGACCGGCGTGCGCCGGCTGGTGGCCATGTCGGGGCCGGTTACGTTTACCATCGCGGCCGGCATTGCCGAAGGGCAGGCGGTTACCAAGGTGGAAACTGTAATAGGCGCGGCAAGGGAAAATAAAAAAGCAATATGGACGGCGACAATGAGCCGCCAGGGAGTGAATATATGAAAAAGCATAAAATTGAAACTGCAGTGGGGATATTCGTGGTCATCGGCCTGATTGCCATAGGCTACATGACCGTTAAGCTGGGCAGTGTTTCTTTTTTCGGCGATAATACATATAAGCTTTATGCCAGTTTCAACAGCGTAACCGGCCTGCGTCCCGGCAATCAGATTGATATGTTCGGTATTGATGTCGGGAGGATTTCCCGCATTACCATCGACCAGGAAAATCACCGGGCGCTGGTGGAGTTAAGAATAAAAAACGGCATAAATATTTATGATGACGCCATTGCCTCCGTAAAAACATCAGGCCTGCTCGGCGACAGTTATCTGAGCATCGACCCGGGTGGGGCAGGGGAACTGCTGGTTGACGGCGGAGTAATTATCGACACGCAGTCGCCCGTGGATATCATAGAATTAATAAGCAAGTACGCCTTCGGTGAAGTGAAAGAATAAGTCAGTAAGGGGGTTGAATAATGAAAAAAAAGCTGGTGGGGTTTATCATATTGGCGCTTTTTACTTTAGCCATTCCCGCGTACGCGGGCGCTCCGCTTGAGGTGGTCAAGGCGAATTTGAATAAAGCTCTGGAAGTTTTGAATGACCCGAAGCTCAAAGCCGATTCGGGAAAAGAGATTAAAACGCAGAAACTCCGCGCCATATACCGGGAGATGGTCAATGAAGTTGAATTTTCCCGCAGAACGCTGGGCAGGCATTGGAATCAGTTTACGCCCGCTCAGCGCGCTGAGTTTGTCGACCTCTTCGAGCAAGTGCTGGAAAAGGCCTATGTGGACCAGATTTTTACCTACACGGACGAGAGGATAGAATACACCAGGGAAAACATGCTTACCGACACAATGGCAGAGGTACAGACAAAAATAATAACGTCTTCAAAGGAGATTCCCGTTTTTTACAGGCTCAGCAAAAGAGACGGCCAATGGCGGGTGTACGATGTTGTTGTGGAGAATGTCAGTATGGTACAGAACTATCGCACACAGTTTAATGATATTTTGGCGAAAAACAAACCTGAACACCTGCTGGATGTTCTGCGCAAAAGGGTTAAGGAAAAATAACATAATGACCGTCATGCCGGACGGTTTGCCGTAAATTTGAAAATGTTTTTGAGTCCGCTTGTGAAAAATTTCTCATACCTGATTGCGCCTTTCATGCTTTTCGCGTTTGGATGCGCCCATTCTCCAGGCTCCTCTGCCGGTGACGCTCCGCATGCCGGGCAATCCGAGCTTAAAATTGTTTTGGCGTCTGCCGATGCTGTCAGAGCGCAAACGTCTTCGTCGTCCGAAGGCGTTGATTCCAAAAGGGCAGGCATTTACGAAGACTATGATGATTCCGATGAATATGATGACTATTATGACGAAGGGCAAGATGAAGGGGCGAGGATTGCGGATCCGATTGAGCCCTTCAACCGGGCGATGTATCACTTCAATGATAAAATGTATTTCTGGCTGCTCAAGCCGGTGGCGCAGGGCTACAATTTTGTTGTTCCCGAACCGGCGCGTGTCAGCGTTCGAAATTTCTTTTCCAATCTCCGTTCTCCCGCCAGGTTTGTGAGCTGCCTTTTGCAGGCGGATTTTGGCGGCGCGGCCACGGAGGCAGGAAGATTTGCCGTCAATACGCTCTGGGGCATCGGCGGTTTGATGGATCCTTCTTCCGGCAAGGAATTGAACCTGCACAGGCAGGATACGGATTTGGGTCAGACGCTGGGTTTTTACGGAGTGGGGCATGGTTTTTATATTGTCTGGCCGTTTTTCGGGCCTTCCAGCCCACGTGATTCCGTGACAATGGTCGGAGATATTTTTCTTTATCCCGGCTCATATCTTGAACCTTTTTATGTTTCGCTGGGACTGCGGGCGTATGAAGAAGTGAACAGCACGTCTTTACGCATCGGAGATTATGAAGCGCTCAAAGACGCGGCGATTGATCCCTATGTCGCGATACGAGACGTTTACGCGCAGTACCGGCTGAATAAAGTTGAGGAAAGAAGAAAAAAATTCGAAAAATTCTGGGGCGTCGGAGAAAATACCGGCCCTCAGCAGGAAAATGAAGTGGAAATATGAAACCACAAAAGAAAAAAAGGTCTGTAAAAGAAAAAATAGTATTCATTATTTTCTGCCTGCTGGTGCTGATTGCCGTTCCGGCATTTGCCTTAGCCGGCGGGCCGTTCGGCGCGCCGGCGCCGCTTTGCCAAGATGACAGCGGATTGCATACCTCTGCCGGCTATTGGTTTGGCCAGACAAAATACAAAAAGCCGTCCGGTGTTTTAATGCGTCAAAATCAGATATATTCAGAAGCGGGCTATGCAATTAAAAAGTACGGTGACATCTACGTCCGCGTGGGCGCGTCGGATTTTAAAATTACCGATGCTTTCGCGTCTTTATCCGCGGCGACTGTCACGAATAAAAATGATTTTAATGATGAAGCGAATGTTTTCGGCACGCTGGGCGTCAAAGGTTTTTACCCGGTCAATAACGTTTTCGGCTTGGGGATGTTTATGCAGGGCACTTTTTATTTTGGAAATGTCCGCGATAAAGTATACGGAATAGAAACCGGAGAACCTTTTGCCCTGGAGCTGAAGCTGAAGAATCTCTGGAATATCAGCGGCGGTTTTGGTTTGCAAATAAGCGCTCCTTTAGGTATAAAATTATACGCGGGCACTTACGGGTATTATACGGAGGCAACCGTTTATCCCCGCGTGAATATCGCAGGCCTGCCTTTTTCGTCAGGCAGGGAAAAAATTAAAAGTAAGACGAACTGGGGGGGATATACGGGCCTGTACGCTCCCCTGGGTAAAGGGTTTGGGCTAAACGTGGAAGGGCAATACTCTGAAAGATTATCCGCGGGGGTTGCCGTAACCTATACGTATTAAAAAAAAATGGAGAAAGTGGTAATGCCGAATTTACTTTTTATTTTAATGATTGGTTTCGGGCTTTTGAGTCTGGTGTTTTTTATTCTGGCCTTTGTCGCTCTGCGCCGGAGAAGCATTGTCAAATCAACAATAGTCCTGCTTGTCGCGCTGCTTTTCCTTACGCTGGGACTTTTGTTTGGAGCAGTCAGCGTGGGTACCAAAGGCTATCTCGCCCTCACGCAGGAAGAAGTGGCGGCGGTCGTTAGAACAGAGCCGATGGGAAACAAAGTCTTTCTGGCTCACTTTGAGTTTTCTGACGGAAGGAAAGCTTCCTACAGGCTGGAGGGAGACGCTCTTTATGTTGACGCGCATATTCTTAAATGGAAGCCTGTCGTTAATATACTTGGTTTGCACACAGTCTATGAACTCGACCGTGTTTCCGGCCGGTACATGAATATCGAGGAAGAAATAAAAAGGCCGCGCACCATGTTCCTTCTTTCTGAAAAAAAACCAGTGAACATGTTCAATCTGAGAACCAGATACTCTTTTCTCCAACCGTTTCTGGATGCTGAATACGGCTCGGCTGCGTTTGTCGAGCTGAAAAAGCCGGTGACGCTGGAAATAAGGGTTTCCACAACGGGGCTTTTGATCAGAGAAATTGAATCCTGACCTCAGCTCAGTTTGAAATTAGCGTTTATCTTTAACGATTAATGAATAAATGTTACTTGAATGCCATTTGGGTATGGGTGTTTCTTTTTTCTGCCGTCCCTGCTGTTATTGCCGCCGAGGAGCCCGAAGAAATAGCCAGAATGGCACAAGTGGTTGTTGTCGCCTCGCCGATTATCGAAGGTAATAAGCTCATCGATTCCGGCGGCCAGGTAACCGTAATCGACAAAAAACAGATTGAAGATTTAAACGCGCAGGATTTGCCTTCGGCGCTGCGCCGCACGCCCGGTGTTTCCGTTTCCCGGCATAATCAGGTGGCCAGTTTCGGCGGCGCGGAAGGCGGCGCGGTATATATCCGCGGCATGGGCAGTTCCCGGCCGGGCGGAGAAATTCAGATACTCGTTGACGGTATTCCCAAATTCGCCGGCATCTGGTCTCATCCGCTGATGGATATGGTCAGCACTGATATCGCGCAAAGAATCGAAGTATATAAAGGCGCGCAGCCGGTTCTTTTCGGAAACATGTCTTTCGGCGCGATAAACCTGGTTACCAAACGCAGGGATGAGCCTGGTTTTACAACCGCTTTAAAGGGCGCGTTCGGTTCTTACCATACGCTGATTGAAGTCGCCGAACACGGCGGAAAAATAAGCAATACGGATTATTATGTGCTCCAGAGTTACAAGCGCTCCAGCGGGCACCGGGATAATGCCTCAGGCGAACTGCAAAATTACTTTGGCCGGACAGGGCATGAAATTTCCGGCAACTGGTCTGTCTCCCTGGTTGTTAATGCGTCGAAAAACCGCGCCGATGATCCGGGGCCGGAAGGCAGGCCGCAAGAGCGGCAGGGAACTTACAAGCTGGAAGATGTTTTAACCATTGCTGCCTTATCACACGATTATAATAATATAAAAGGCGACTGGAAAATATACTGGAACAGAGGCAGGGCGCGCTGGCTTGAGCAGTTTGACCTGGCTAATTTTTTTTATTTCGATACTCTCACCGATTTTGATAATTACGGACTGCGTGTCAGGGAAACGTTGACTCTGTGGAGCGGCTCTTCGCTTCTCACCGGAGCGGATTTTGATTTTACCTCGGGAAAAGTTTTTATTGACCGGGAGTTGCCGCGTCCCGACGCGGAATTTCCCCGCAAAACTTTCCGCGTCGTTTCTCCTTACTTTTTACTGAGTCAGAAAGTTGAACTTGCCGGAGGATGGCAAATAGTTCCTTCCGGCGGGCTTCGTTATTATGAGCACAGCGACTTTGACGCGCAGTTCACGCCGCAGGCCGGCATCGCGCTGAAAAATTCTTCCACGGAGTTGCATTTCTTTTTCAGCCGCGGCATAAATTATCCGGGGTTATATGTTGTCGCCCAGTCCGAAATGTTCTGGGGAGACAATACTGGCTGGAAACAGCTGAAGCCGGAAAAAGTTGACCATTTCGAGGCGGGAATTACCCGTTACTTCGGTGAAAAAGTGCGCGCGGATTTGACTTATTTTTACGATAAAGGCTCAAACCGTCTCATTATCATTACCAGCCCGCCGCCGCCCCATTATGAAAATATTGCCCGTTTCAAAAGGGAGGGACTGGAGGCAACACTAAACTTTTATCCGGTAAAAGAAGTTTCCTTTTTCGCGGGAGGGACGTGGGTGGCGCGCAAATCCCCGGATAATCTTCCTTACAGCCCAAAGTGGATGGTTTCCGCCGGAGTCAATATCAGGTTGTTCGAAAATTTGAAAATCAGCCTGGACACTCTTTATCAGGATGACCAGTATGTCGCCAATAACCGCTTTTTGGATTACGGCACGAATATCGTGAAAGTTGACGGTTTCTGGATTCTCAACGGTAAAATAAGCTGGGAATTTGATTGGCAATCGCCGAAAATGAAAGGAGAAATATTCCTGGCCGGAGAAAACCTCACGGATGTCCGCTATGCGTATAAAAAGGACTATCCGATGCCGGGAATCAACGGCATGCTGGGAATAAAATTA
>DSAV01000114.1 GCA_011046295.1 Deltaproteobacteria bacterium
ATGGTATTGATTCCACTGTTTAGCTGAACATATTTTTGCAGATTATAAACGTTTTGATTAAAATCACCGGGGCTAAAGATTATTTTCCCGTTTAAATAAATAACAGCGCTTGAAACTCTATTGTTTCCGGCAGAATCGCCGTTTTGAATAATTAAACTACCGCTTCCTGCGGCTGCATGGAAAGCATCTGTATAAGTATTAGGAGAACCGCTGGTTCGTTGATATTTCTTAGGACCCAATAGTGTTCCACTAAAAACGCTGGGCGTCATTATTAATGCAACAAGAAATAATGACAATAAGGCAATAACAATATTAAGATGTTTCTTAATCATAATTTATCTCCTTATGTAAAATGTAATGACAAAAGGTGCCCTGTCCCTCCAAAAAGGAAGGGTTCTCGGTGAACGCATAGAACACCTTCCAAAATGATTTTAATAATTTAAGGTGAAGCTTGTTTCGTTAATTCAGCCGCGTGAACGGCGAAAATTACTTTACGGTGAGACTTCTGTTATTTGTGCGGGGGACGCGCATTTTCCGAAAATTCGATTGTTTTCCTCTGGCAAATATCATGGCCGCCGCCAAAAATATTGTCATTTATCCCTTAACAAGAGGTGAAACACATTGCCGAAATTAAATCAACTTATATTCGGCAATGTGCCTGTATTGAATTTATGCTTTTAACTTAAACGTTTTTTGAGTTCTTCCAACTGCTTTTTCATCCGCGCGGGCAGGCGATCGCCGAATTTTTCGAAGTGTTTTTCAATATCCGGAATCTCCGCTTTCCAGGCGGCAACATCGACTTTCAGCAATTCTTCCATATCCGCCGCGGGAACAGATAATCCTTTAAGGTCAAGATCTTCTTTTTTGGGTAAGAGCCCTATCGGAGTTTTTACCGCGTCAACTTTCCCCGCCACTCTTTCGCACATCCATTTCAGCACGCGGCTGTTCTCGCCAAAGCCTGGCCAGAGCCAGTGGCCGTCGGCAGATTTGCGGAACCAGTTGACATAGAAGATGCGCGGCGCTTTGTCTTTTAATCTATCGCCCATGGTGAGCCAATGATGAAAATAGTCACCCATATTATAGCCGCAGAAAGGCTGCATGGCAAACGGATCGCGCCTTAGATTTCCCACCGCGCCGATATTGGCGGCGGTAGTTTCCGAAGAGGCGGTCGCTCCCAGGAAAACGCCGTGATCAAAATCGTAAGCTTCATTCACCAACGGCACAACGCCGGCGCGGCGGCCGCCGAAAATAAAAATATCAATAGGAACACCTTCCGGTTTTTCCCAGTCGGGACAGATGACCGGGCATTGAGCGGCAGGAGCGGTAAAACGCGCGTTGGGATGCGCGGCTGGCTCTTTGCCGCCGGGAGACCAGTCGCGTCCTTTCCAGTCGATAGCATGCTTGGGCGGCTCGCCATCCATGCCTTCCCACCAAATGTCTCCGTCATCAGTCAACGCGCAATTGGTAAAGATAATGTTTTCCTTTATTGTGTCCATCGCCATCGGGTTGGAATCGTAAGATGTGCCCGGAGCCACTCCGAAAAACCCTGCTTCGGGATTGATGGCGTAAAGGCGGCCGTCCGGACCTATTTTCATCCAGGCGATATCGTCGCCGACGCACTCGCATTTCCAGCCGGGGATGGTCGGCTGCAGCATGGCCAGGTTGGTTTTGCCGCAGGCGGAAGGAAACGCCGCCGCGATGTGATATTGTTTTCCTTCCGGGCTGGTCAGACGCAGAATCAGCATGTGTTCGGCCATCCACCCTTCCCTTTTGGCCATAGCGGACGCTATACGCAGCGCCAGACATTTTTTGCCCAGAAGCGCGTTGCCGCCGTAGCCAGAACCGAAAGACCAAATTAAATTTTCTTCCGGAAAATGACTAATATATTTTTTTTCCATGGGCGCGCAGGGCCAGGGAACATCTTTTTGCCCTTTTTCCAGCGGCGCTCCTACGGAGTGCAGACACGGGATAAATTCCCCATCATCGCCTAATTTCTCAATAACCTTTTTGCCAACGCGCGTCATAATATGCATGTTGCAAACGACGTAGGGGCTGTCAGTAATTTCTATGCCGATTTTGGCGATGGGAGAATCAACCGGTCCCATGGAAAAAGGAATAACATAAAGAGTGCGCCCTTTCATGCATCCTTTATAGAGCTCTTTCATCGTCGCCTTTAATTCATCAGGGTGAAGCCAGTTATTCGTTGGCCCGGCTTCACTCTGCTCGGGCGTGCTGATGTAAGTTCTGTCTTCCACTCTGGCCACGTCAGAAGGATCAGAACGAAACAAAAAACTGCTCTTCCTTTTTGTGAGTTTTGTCGCAGCACCGTTTTGGACCATCTGCGACATCAAGCGGTCATATTCTTCCCTGGAACCGTCGCACCAATAAACATTGTCTGGCAGGCACATTTCTTCAATCTCTTTAACCCAATCTTTCAGCTTTTTATTTTTTATTTCCATATACAGACCTTTCTTTAATCCAGAGTTATTTACGTTTCTTTTTTATTTTCTTTTTTGCCTTGTTTTTTAAAACTTTCTTAACCGCCTTTTTCTCCTGCGCCACCACCTGTGCGGCCGCCAGCCGGGCTATCGGCACGCGGAAGGGCGAACAGCTCACGTAATCCATGCCGACACGGTGACAGAACATGACGCTCGCGGGCTCCCCTCCGTGTTCGCCGCAAATACCTACTTTCAGACCGGGCCTCGTCTTGCGCCCTCTTTCAATTCCCAGGGCGACCAGTTCGCCCACGCCGTCCTGATCAAGCACCTGAAAGGGGTCAACAGGAATAATCCTACTGCTTATGTATTCGGGCACAAAAGCGCCGACATCGTCACGACTGAAGCCGTAAGTCATCTGCGTCAAATCGTTCGTGCCAAAGCTGAAGAATTCCGCTTCTTCGGCGATACGGCCAGCCAGAAGCGCCGCGCGGGGAATTTCTATCATCGTGCCCACCATGTGCGGTATCTTTTTCAGGCCGTACTTCGCGCGGACTTCCGGATATATTTTTTTAACCAGCCGCGCCTGATGGCTTATTTCCTGTTCGTCGCAAACAACCGGAATCATGATTTCCGGCAGGGCTTTTTTGCCCGCCTTTATTAATTCCGCGGCGGCTTCCAAAATAGCGCGTATCTGCATTTCGCTGACTTCCGGATAAGTAATGCCCAGACGCACGCCGCGATGTCCCATCATCGGGTTTGTTTCATGCAGTAGATCTGCCCGGTTGTTGAGCTTATCGATCGAAATGTTGAGGCTTTCGGCAAGACGCTGCCGCTCTTGCTGACTTTCCGGCACAAATTCATGCAATGGCGGATCAAGAAAGCGTATCGTTACCGGACGGCCGGCCATAACTTCCATGGTCTTTTTGATATCACTTTTAACAAACGGAAAGAGATCATCCAATGCCGCACGGCGCTGCTCGACGCTGTCGGATAAAATCATCTTGCGCAGGTGAAAAAGCGGCTGCTCGCTGTTTTCGCCATAGAACATATGCTCGGTACGGAAAAGGCCTATTCCTTCCGCCCCGAAATGGATGGCCTTGGCGGCATCTTTGGGAGTTTCGGCGTTGGTGCGGATTTTCAGGCGTCGCAACGAATCGCAGATTTTCATGAACGCCGTGAAATACTTGTCATCCTCAGCGCCGCTGATCATCACCAGCGCTCCTCGATAAACCCTTCCCGCCGTGCCGTTGAGAGTGATGGTATCACCTTCGCGTAACGTCTTGCCGTCAACCGACATCATCTTTGCCGCCGTATCCACATGAATTGAACCGGCGCCCACGATGCAGCATTTGCCCCAACCGCGCGCCACCAGCGCCGCGTGCGAAGTCATGCCGCCGCGCGCGGTAAGAATGCCCTGTGCCACGCGCATGCCTTCCACATCTTCCGGGTTAGTTTCTTCGCGTACTAAAATTACTTGTTTTCCTTCACCAGCCCATTTAACCGCATCCTCCGCGGTAAAAACAATATGTCCTACCGCGCCGCCAGGACCCGCAGGCAAACCTTTGGCGATAAATTCTGCATTTACTTCAGCCACCGGGTCGACCATGGGGTGCAATAATTCATCAAGCTGCGCGGGCGTCACGCGCATCACCGCTTCTGCCGCGCTGATCATCTTGTTTCTATACATATCCACCGCCATGCGCACGGCAGCAGGACCATTGCGCTTTCCGGTGCGTGTCTGCAGCATCCAGACATGTCCGTCCTGAATGGTAAACTCCAGATCCTGCATATCCCGGAAATGATTTTCCAGCCTCTGCCTTATCTGTTTAAGTTCCCGATACGCCTTGGGCATTGCTTTTTCCAAAGAGGGGTGCCCTTCGGTATCATCTGCCTGTCGCATTTCTTCATTTACTGGGTTAGGAGTGCGCAAACCCGCCACAACATCCTCGCCCTGCGCGTTGGGCAGCCATTCGCCATAGAATTTATTTTCGCCGGTGGCCGGGTTGCGGGTAAAGGCCACGCCGGTGGCGGAATTTTCGCCCATATTGCCGAAGACCATCGCCTGCACGTTAACCGCCGTGCCCCAATCATCCGGAATTCCTTCAATACGCCGGTAAGAAACGGCGCGTTTGCCGTTCCAGCTTTTGAAGACGGCACCGATCGCACCCCACAGCTGTTCGTCGGCATTATCCGGAAAAGGTTTGCCCAAAACTTCTTTTACTTTGGCTTTATAAATTTCAGCAAGCTGGGCCAAATCATCGGCGTTAAGTTCAATATCCTGCTGAACATTGCGTCTTTTCTTCATTGCCGCAAGTTCCCGCTCCAACTGCTGGCGCACGCCCATGCCCTCGGCAGGTTCAATTCCTTCGGCTTTTTCCATGACCACGTCCGAATACATCTGAATCAGACGGCGGTAGGAATCCCACACAAAGCGGGGATTTTTTGTTTTTTCAATCATGCCGGCAATGGTTTTTGAAGTAAGTCCGATATTGAGCACTGTCTCCATCATGCCCGGCATGCTGCTGCGCGCACCGGAGCGGGCGGAGCACAAAAGAGGATTCTTCGGGTCGCCGAATTTCATCCCGGTGGCCGTTTCCATTTTGCGCAGTGATTTATAAACCTGTTCTTTTAATCCCTGCGGATAGCGTCCCTTATTTTTATAAAAAAGATTGCATACTTCTGTAGTAATGGTGAAACCAGGCGGAATAGGAATTTTGAGGTGCGCCATTTCCGCGAGCCCCACTCCCTTGCCGCCTAGAAGATTTTTGCTTTTGCCGTATCCTTCCGAAAAAGTATATACATATTTAGCGCCCATATTTGCTTTAACCTCCTGCCTTTCTTTACGTGAATTATTGAATATGTGATAACGCCATAAATTTGCATTTATTGTCAAGTCAAAACGCATCCTGAAGAAAATATGTCGTGGGGAAATTTGCGCGGATAAAACAACTTTAATGTTGCTTTGAACAAGAGACTCAAAAAGAACACAAGCTATGAGGCGGGCTGGTTATTTGAGCATCAGCCCGCCCTTAGTTGAACAGCGTTTAAAGATTATTCTTTGGGCGCTCCGGTAAAGTTTTCCGAAACGGATTTAATCGCGGCGCCTTCGTTATTCAGAATGGCATCCATCATTCCGAAATATTTCGGAAATTCCGAGCCGATAAAGAACTGGGAGGAAAGCACTCTGCCGCTGTAATAGGCGGCTTCGTTGTTTTCCGCGATTTTTTTCTGTCTTTCTTCGCCTTTAGAATCGCCAAGCAGTTCTTTCATTTTAGGAATCGTAATCGCCAGACTCCATAAATGCAGCCAGGCCACAATAAGCGGGAACATTGCCTGCTGCAGAGGCGTGGCGTTTAGCACCAATGCCATGAACTTACCTTCGCCAAGCTGTTTCTTCATCATCTCGATGACTTCATCGAGTTTTGCCAGGCCGCGGACAACCGGAGTAATATACTTTTCGTCCACGACGCCTTTGGCGTTATCAATAGCGTCATTCATGCGTTTTCTAAGCTGTGAGTAGTTATACATTTCCGGATTCATGAGAATCTTGCGCATCTGCAAATCGAGTGACTGAATGGCGTTGGTTCCTTCATAAATCGAGAAAACCTTGGTGTCGCGGGCGTACTGTTCCACCGGGTATTCCTGACAATAGCCGTAGCCGCCGTAAACCTGCATTGCTTCAGCCGTAATCAGCCAGGAGGCATCGGAAATGCCTGCTTTAACGATGGGGGTAAGAATTTCGACGATACCCGTCGACGCTTTGCGTTCTTCCGGATCGGGCGACACGTGCATGACATCTTCATGATACGCCAAAAACAGGCAAAGCATACGCATGCCTTCTACAGTGCTCTTCATATACATGAGCATTCTTTTTACATCCGGATGCTCGATAATGGCCACTCCCGGAGCGTTATCATTAAGCATCTGCGTGATATGTTTGCTCTGGATACGGTTGCGCGCGTAAGTTATGGCGTGCATATAGCCGGCGCTGGACTGCCCCAGAGCCTGAACGCCTGTGTGAATGCGCGCCGCGTTCATGAGCCGGAACATAATCTTCATACCTTCGCGTTCCTTGCCCAGCAGATGGCCGACGCACTTGCCGTTATCTCCAAAGCTCAGAGATGAAGTGGCGTTGCCTTTGAGACCCATCTTGTGTTCCACGCCGGTGCAGTAAACATCGTTTCTATCGCCCAGAGAACCGTCTTTGTTGATGTGATATTTAGATACCAGGAAAATAGAAATACCCTTTGTGCCTTCGGGATCTCCTTCGATTCTGGCCAGCACCGGGTGGATGATGTTGGGGGTTAAATCATGTTCACCGTTACTGATGAAAATTTTCTGGCCGGTGATTAGGTACGTGCCGTCTTTCTGTTTTACTGCCTTGGATTTCAGCGCGCCGACGTCAGATCCCGCGCCCGGTTCGGTAAGACACATCGTGCCTCCCCATTCTCCGGACATCAGCTTGGGAAGATACATCTGCTTTACTTCGTCGGAAGCAAAAGGCTCGATGATGGCCGCGGCGCCGGTGATCGAACCGCAATACATGGTCAGCGATGTGTTGCCGGCGTTGAAATACTCCGCTGCGGCCATAGCGACACTCGCGGGCATGCCCATGCCGTCCTTTTCCTGCGGGAAAGACAGAACATGGAATCCGGCTTCGACATAAGCCTTGAATCCTTTGTGGAAAGATTCGGGAACTTTTACTTCGTGTGTTTTCGGATCAAATTTTAATCCGGTTTTGTCGCCGTCGGCATTGGACGAATAAAACTGATCGATGGCAATTTTTTCCGCCAGCTCCAGCGTATCCTCGTACATGCTCCGGTCAAATTCCTTGAACTGGTCAAAGCGGTTTAATTTCTCCAATTCAAGCATTTCAAAAAGGACAAACCTCACGTCACGTGAGTCAACCAATGGGTTTAACGACATAAAAAACCTCCTCGATTTCATTTATTAAGAACTGTGAACGGCGGCAATACCGGACACAAATTTCTCAAAAGGCCATTTTAAACTGACCGGCAGTATAGTAAGATAAAATGTCCGTGTCAAGTTAATTGCTTAAAAATGTTTCCGCAGCAAAGCAGACATTAGCCGCTTGTCCGGCTTGAAATAACATGCTAGACTAATGTATCAATATCATAAATGAAATTAAGATTTTCGATGAACAATGTAAAATTATACCTGGTCATGATGGGGCTTCCGGCGCGGGGAAAATCAACGCTGGCCATCCGCCTGAGGGAAGCTTTCCAAAAAAACCGTATCCCGGCCAGAATCTTCAACAACGGCAATCTGCGCCGCAAACACCTGCCCATTAAAGAGACGTTTTCCGCCGATTTTTATCATCCGCAAAACGCAGAAGCGAGGCTTTTAAGAAATGACTTCGCCCTTATCAACATGAACCGGGCCAGAAGCTATCTGGCAGGCGCGGGCCAGGTGGCCATCCTGGATGCGGCCAATGTCAGCCGGGCGCGCCGGATGATGATTGAAGAAAATCTCAAAGATCACCCCATCCTTTTTATCGAATGTCTTAACGATGACGATGAAATACTTTCTCTGATGATTGAGGCCAAAACGAAGCTGCCGGAATTCTCTCGTATGCCGAGTAAAAAAGCGCAGGCGGAATTTTTAAAGCGCATAGAACATTACCGGATGATTTACACTCCCCTGCGGGAGGAAAGAAATTTTTTCCGCCTGGATTCTTTGCAAAACAGAATATTCGAAGAAAAGCTCACCGACAAAATTTCCCTTTATCTGCTGATTAAAGACATTTTGGTGACCGATGTGGTAAAAAATTTATTTCTCATCCGGCACACGCAGACCAGACACAATGTCATCGATCGCATCGGCGGGGATTCCACGCTCACCGCCAAAGGCATCACGCAGGCCAGGGCTCTGGGGCATTTTTTCCAAAGGCACGAAATATCCTACATCTTCACCAGCAACAAGAAACGCACCATACAAACCGCGCGGGCGATTGCGGAGCGGCAAAAATATTGCAAAGTCATTTCACTCAAAGAATTCGATGAAATTAACGGCGGAATCTGCGAAGGACTGACCTATAAGGATATCGAAAAAAATATGCCGGAGGTCTTCAGCGCAAGGGCGGCAAACAAATATCACTACGCCTACCCGCAGGGGGAAAGCTACGCGATGATGAAACCGCGCGTCGAGACTGGCTTGAAAAAAGCGTTTTTCCTAAACCGCCACGCGGAAAACATCATGATTGTCGGCCATCAGGCGGTCAACCGGATGATTCTGGCGCACTTTCTCTTCCGCCGCGACGACGACGTGCCCTACATCTACATCCCGCAGGATCAGTTCTACCACATCGTCTCCACGCAGAATAAAAAGCTGTTCGAGTTGAAACCTTATGCGTAAATTTTCTGTTTGCAGACCTGTTTCATTTTTCCTAATTCATTTATTTAATAATATTATTGGTTATGTTATAATGCAAAAAATTTATGAGAAAAAAAGTTATGAATATAAAGGAATTTAAAAAGATTGCCATTCCAGCTTGCGAAAAATTTAAGGTAAAAAGACTTGATGTTTTTGGATCTCTTGCCCGTGGAGAGACCAATTCAAAAAGTGATGTAGATTTACTCGTTGAGTTCAATGATCCGCCCCATGAATTATCAAAACGGTTCTTTGGCTTGCTGCACTATCTGGAAGATTCTCTCGAAACTAGAATAGATCTTCTCACCAGTTCCAACCTCAAGAATCCCTATTTCCGGGAAAAAGCGCTGCGCGAAAGGCAGACGGTCTATGAAAGATGAGATTCTAAAACATCTTTTCGATATCAAAGAGGCAGCTTCGGCCATATTAAGCTTTGTAAAAGACAAAACTTTCGATGATTACAACCGCGACGAGTTAATGCGTTCAGGTGTGGAACGAAAGTTTGAAATTATCGGCGAGGCCTTAAACAGAATAAAAAGGACAGACCCGGCTATCTTAAATAAAATAGGTGAATGCCGCAGTATTGTTTCTTTCAGAAATATATTGGCCCATGGTTACGACAGCATCGACCACAGAATCGTGTGGGAAGTTATCCATGACGATCTGGCGAAGCTTTTCGGGGACGTAATACAGCTCATGCGTGAAAATGAATGAGCCGCCTATTGCCCTAAACCTACATCCCGCAGGATCAGTTCTACCACATCGTCTCCACGCAAAATAAAAAGCTGTTCGAATTAAAACTCTACGCCTAGAAAAAATCTTTTATCCTCCGGCGAGTTTTTCCCCCAACTCCCGCGCCTGTGACAACTCTTCATCGCCCGGCTGCCACATCGTTTTCAGCCCTTCATCTATTAGCTCAAAACCGGCTTCGGTAAGATGATCGGTCAGAATTTTCACGCTTTCTCCGCTCCATCCGTAGCAACCGAACGCCGCGGCCTTTTTGTTTTTAAATTTTAGTCCCTTGACCATTTCCAGCAGCGACGCCATCGCGGAAAGAATTCCCTTGTTGATTGTCGGCGAGCCGACCAGAGTCATCTTAGATTTGAAGACTTCCGTCACGACATCGTTAATATCGCTGCGGGAAATGTTGTAGAGCTTCACCGTCACTTTGTCGTCATTTTGCTTGATACCCTTGGCAATGGCTTCGGCCAGCATTCTGGTTCCGTCCCACATCGTATCGTAAATTATCGTTATCTGGTCTTCCTGATAGTTTGCCGCCCACTGCAGATATTTTTGCGCGATCTGCAGAGGATTGTCGCGCCAGATGACGCCGTGGCTCGGACAAATGACGGAAAGCGGCAGATTAAGCGCGATCACCTCGTTAATCTTTTTTGTCACCAGCGGTGAAAACGGCGTGAGGATGTTGGCGTAATATTTTATCGCCTCTTCAAAAAGCTCGGATTGCACGACTAAATCATTGAACATATGTTCGCTGGCGATATGCTGACCGAAAGCGTCATTGGAGAAAAGAATCGCATCACCGGTCAGATACTCCATCATGGAATCAGGCCAGTGCAGCATCGGCGCTTCGATAAAAATCAGCTCTTTTTTGCCCAGCGAAAGTTTATCGCCGGTTTTCACCACCTGGAAATTCCAGTCCTGATGGTAGTGGCCTTTAAGCGACTTGAGGCCGTTGGCCGTGCAGTAAATTGGCTTGTCGGGAATGTGCCGCATCAGCTCCGGAAGCGCGCCGGAATGATCCATTTCGGCGTGATTGGCAATGACATAATCAATTTTTTTGAGGTCTATTTCTTTGGCGAGATTTTCGACAAATTCTTTGGCAAAGGGTGTCCAGACCGTATCGATGAGGGCGGTCTTTTCATCTTCGACCAGATAGGAATTATACGATGTCCCGCGGTGCGTGGAATATTCTTCGCCATGGAACCTGCGCAGTTCCCAGTCCACCTTGCCCACCCAGTGGATATTCGGTG
>DSAV01000257.1 GCA_011046295.1 Deltaproteobacteria bacterium
TCGGCTGTGATTGTGTCCTCAAAGCGCAGGTTTACGCCGGAGGACGCGGAAAAGCCGGAGGCATTAAGACCGTGCGCGATGCAACTCAGGCTTGCGACACAGCAAAAGATCTCTTCAAAAAAAGACTGGTCACTGTGCAAACGGGAACAAAGGGTCTGGCCGTTAAGCGCTTGCTTGTTGAAGAAATTATCGACGTCGAAAAAGAATACTACGTTTCCCTGACTCTGGACCGGCGCACATCGCGCTATTGCCTTATTGCCTCGGCCCAAGGCGGTATGGATATCGAAGAAGTAGCGCGAACGTCACCCGAAAAAATTCATACGCTTTATATCGACCCTATTGTTGGAATAAAGCCCTACCATGCCCGCGGCATTTCTTCGGCTCTGGGATTAAAAGGCAAACTGATTGAAGATTGCGCCAGGCTTATCCAAAATCTTTACAATGTGCTTCTGGAAAAAGATTGTTCTCTGCTGGAAATCAATCCTCTCGTAGTGAGCAGGGACCAGCGGCTTATCGCGATGGACTGTAAAATTAATTTTGACGATAACGCCCTCTTCCGTCACTCCGATTATGAAAAAATGGTTGATCTCTCCCAGCTTGATCCGTTGGAGATTGAAGCGCGCAAGTTTGATCTGGCCTATATCAAACTGGACGGCAATATCGGCTGTATGGTTAATGGCGCGGGTCTCGCGATGGCCACGTTGGATATTCTTATGGAATACGGCGCCCCGCCGGCTAATTTTCTTGATGTCGGTGGAGGCGCGAGCCGTGAAAAAGTCGCGGCGGCTTTCCGTATTATTTTGAGCGACAAAAAAGTTCGCGGTATCTTCGTTAATATTTTTGGTGGAATAATGCGCTGCGATGTCATCGCGCAGGGCATCATCGACGCAACTAAAGACATCGCCCCTCATATTCCCATTGTCGTGCGCATGGACGGAAGTAATCTTGATGAAGGAATTAAACTTCTGGCGCAATCAGGCTTGAATGTGGAAACGGTGGATAATCTTAAATCTGGCGTGCAGAAAATCGCCCAAATGATGAGCAAAAAACAAAAAAGTTAAGTTTTGATTATTTAATTTGGATATTTAAATGGGAATATTAATCGATAAAAATTCAAAAATAATCGTCCAGGGCATTACCGGTAAAAGCGGCCTTTTGCACGCCCGGCAATGCCGTGATTACGGAAGCCAAATCGTTGGTGGTGTTACTCCCGGAAAAGGCGGCACTTCCCTTGAGGGATTTACGGTATTTGATTCGGTTGCCGAAGCAGTTGCCCAAACAAACGCTACCGTTTCCATGATTTTGGTGCCTGCTCCCTGGGCGGCGGACGCGATCTTTGAAGCGGCGGAAGCGGGTATCAAATTGGCTGTTTGCATCACCGAAGGAATCCCCGTGCGTGACATGGTAATGGTAAAAAGATATTTGCAGCATAGCAAAATGCGTCTGGTTGGCCCGAATTGCCCGGGTGTGATTACACCGGGTGAATGTGAAGTCGGCATTATGCCGGGTAATATCCACAAAAAAGGAAACATCGGTGTCGTATCGCGCAGCGGCACGCTGACTTATGAAGCAGTTAAACAATTAAGCGACGCGGGGCTGGGACAATCTACTTGTGTGGGCATCGGCGGCGATCCGATCATCGGTATGGACTTCATCGATGTGTTGAAATTATTTGCTAAAGATACTGATACTAAAGGTGTTTTTATCATCGGTGAAATCGGCGGCGACGCGGAAGAGCTAGCCGCCCAATGGATAAAAGAAAATCTGAAAAAACCTGTGGCCGCTTTCATTGCTGGACGCACTGCTCCACCCGGCAAGCGCATGGGGCATGCCGGCGCGATCATCACCGGTGGAAAGGGTCTGGCCGTCGATAAAATTCGTGTGCTCGAAGAATGCGGCGTTGTGGTAGCGCAAAATCCGGTGAAAATTGCCGAAGCCATGCGGGAAGCTTTAAATAAAGATTAACCAATCATTTTAAGGGAGAATCAAAATGAAACAATACTTTGAAAAAATGGATCCTTTGGGAAAACCTCTTTCTCCCAAGCAACTCGAAAGCATGAAAGATAACCTCGCTCAGGCGGAAGAAATGATGAAACGCATTGACGCCGAACAGGATAGAATACAAAATTTTGGCGTCCCCGCTGATAAAATACATGAGCGAGGGGAAATGACTGTTTGGGAGCGTATTGAATACCTGGTTGATCCCGGCACATTCTGCCCGCTCCACACGATTTTTGATCCCGAAAACGAAGAGTCGGGAAGCACCGGCGTCGTGGATGGGCTGGCGCGCATCAACGGCAGATGGTGCGTTCTTATCGGCTTTAACAACAAATGGATGGCGGGCGCCTGGATTGCTGGTCAGGCGGAAAACAATCTGCGCGTAACGGATATCGCCAAAATCCTGAACGTTCCTCTGGTCTGGCTGGTCAACTGCTCCGGCGTAAAACTACCCGAACAGGAAAAAGTTTACGCCAACCGCCGCGGCCAGGGAACATGTTTTTTCCGCCACGCGGAACTGGAACAGATGGGCATTCCTGTTGTTGCCGGAATTTACGGCACCAACCCCGCCGGCGGCGGTTATCAGTCGATCAGTCCCACCATTTTGCTGGCTCACAAAAAAGCAAACATGGCCGTGGGCGGCGGCGGTATTGTCAGCGGTATGTCACCTAAAGGTTCGTTTGATGAAGCAGGCGCGGAAGAAATCATCAACGCGACCAGACATTTTAAATCCGTTCCTCCGGGCAGCGTCAAGATTCACTACGACGCCACGGGTTTTTTCAGCGCGGTATTCGATGAAGAAACGCAGGTGCTCGACGCGATTAAAGATTACATGGCCGACCTGCCCGCATACAATCCCCGATTTTTCCGCGTGAGTGAACCTGCCCAGCCAAAATTTGCTCCGGAAGAAATCGCCTCAATTATTCCCATGAATAAAAAGAGAACATATGACTTCGAGCAGGTTCTGGCCAGAGTTGTGGATGACTCCGAGCACATGGAATTTCGCCCTGGTTACGGCCCGGAAATTTATACCGGCCTGGTGAAAATCAACGGATTTCTCATGGGCGCCATCGGCAACCGTCAGGGTTTCCTGCCCGATTATCCGGAGTACACAAATGAGTATATGGGTGTGGGCGGAAAACTTTACCGCCAGGGACTAATCAAAATGAGTGAGTTCGTGACTCTTTGCGCGCGCGATAAAGTGCCGATTATCTGGTTTCAGGATACCACAGGAATTGATGTGGGTGACACTGCCGAAAAAGCGGAACTACTGGGTTTGGGTCAATCGCTGATTTATTCCATTGAAAACACCAATCTGCCGATGATGCTGGTTGTCCTGCGCAAAGGTACGGCCGCGGCGCATTACGTTTTAGGCGGCCCCACAGCTAATAACAATAACGCTTTTACTCTGGGCACTCCGGCGACAGAAATCAATGTCATGCACGGAGAAACAGCGGCGGTGGCCAGTTACGCGCGCCGTCTGGTTAAGGAAAAGGATGCGGGCAAACCTCTGCAGCCGGTGATAGATAAAATGAATGAGATGGTTAAACACTATGACCTTACTTCCGAACCTTTTTATTGCGCTAAAAAAGGTTTTGTCGACGAGGTGGTTCGCTTCGGCGATATCAGAAAATACCTCGTTGCTTTCACCAGTTGCATTTATCAGAATCCGCGCTCGATTTGCCCAAAGCATCACATGATTTTGCCGCGTATTATCCGCTCGCAAATTGTGAAAGGTTTGGAGCGGCCTCAAGGAAAGGAATAAACACAGCCGTTACTAACACGGTAGAGTAAATTTTATTGAAAGAAGTAAAGGAAAAATGAAAACAGTAGCTTTGATCGGGCCGGTACAGTTTGTCGCGATGACGTATTTTATTTGCATTGTCGTTTCTTTGAGTGTCGCCTGGTTTATCCGCATTCTGTTCAGCGGCATCAAATGGCAAAAACATATTGTTCACGCTCACGCTATTGCGGAAAAGATGGCGCGTAATAAATATATGGCCGGCAAAAAGGATTAAGAATGTCTGGTGTTGATTTTTTAAATCTATTTCAGGGAATAGCGACAATGGTGTCCGGCGATCCGTTAATTACTGCCGGGCGAATCATGTTGATTATCGCCGGAATCACGCTTGTTTTTTTAGGCGCGAAAGGCACGCTGGAACCGCTGATTATGATTCCCATGGGCATGGGCATGGCATCCGTTAACGCGGCCGTTTTATATCTTTCGGCGACAACTACGGGAACCATCTTTATTGATCCTATGGTCAGCGATCCGGCAAAATTGTTTGACGCCCTGCAAATAAATTTTCTTCAGCCCATCTACACCTTCACCTTCAGCAACGGCCTTATCGCCTGCCTGCTCTTTTTGGGCATCGGCGTCATTACCGATGTTGGTTATATTATGATGGCGCCTTTTAAGGGCATGCTGATCGCCATTTTTGCCGAGCTGGGTACAATTCTGACTTTTCCACTGGCTGTCTGGATGGGACTCACCTACAAAGAAGCGGCGTCAATTTCTGTTGTCGGCGGCGCGGACGGCCCGATGGTCCTTTTTACTTCACTGATTCTGGCCAAAGATCTCTTTGTGCCCATTACCATTGTCGCCTATCTATATCTATCTTTAACTTACGGCGGCTATCCTTACCTGATCAGGCTTATGGTGCCCAAACGCCTGCGTGGCATCAAAATGGATTTAAAAAATATTCCAAAAATTTCCAGAATGGAAAAGATTACCTTCTCTGTCATTACCTCTATGATTCTCTGCCTGCTTTTCCCGGTTGCGGCGCCCCTTTTTATGTCTTTCTTTTTAGGCGTCATTATCAAAGAATCCGGGGTTAAACGTTTTGTAGAATTTCTGGAAGGCCCCGTGCTTTACGGAGCTACCTTTTTTTTGGGTCTTCTTTTGGGGGTTCTTTGTGAAGCATCCACGATTCTTAATCCCAAAGTGATGACTCTGCTGATCCTCGGCATCTTCGCGCTTCTTTTATCGGGAATCGGCGGAATTTTAGGCGGGTATGTTTTATATTTCGCTACCAAAGGAAAATTCAATCCGGTAATCGGCATTGCCGGCGTCTCCTGCATTCCGACAACTGCAAAAGTCGCTCAAAAGGAAGTTCAAAAAGCAAACCGCAATGCTATTATACTGCCTTACGCATTAGGCGCGAGTGTTTCCGGCATAATAACCACCGCAATCATTGCCGGTATTTTTGTGACGATATTGAGATAAAATTATGAAAAATAAAATAATATTTTGGATTTCCGGAACGATTGTCGCCTTGGCGGGAGTAATCATAGCGCGACTACTGGCTCCGGCGCTGACGGGTGTGTTTAACAAAATAACGCTGGTCTGCGGCTACGTGCTTGCCCTGACTGGAATAATTGTTTTGGCATATGCGTGTGCCGCCCGGCTAACCTTAAACCAGAATAGAGAGGGTCAGAGAATTATTTATGAAAATTTTAAGAATCAAAATAAGCGAAGAAAAAATCTCTTATGAGCCCCTGCCCGATGAATGGAAGTATCTGGGCGCCAGCGCTTTAATTGCCAAGATCATAAACAAAGAAGTGCCGCCCATGTGTGATCCTTTAGGCGCGGAAAATAAATTGATTGTCGCCTGCGGTCCGCTGGCCGGCACGAAAGCGCCACAGCTGGGAAGAATATCTATCGGCGGCAAAAGTCCTCTCACCCAAGGTATAAAAGAAGCTAATTCCGGCGGCCCTGCCGGTCAGGATCTCGACCGCTTAGGTTTGCGGGCGATTGTCGTGGAAGAAGCCCCCGCCCCCGGCAAAACTTATTGTCTTTATATTAGCAAAGATAAAACTCAGCTTCTGCCGGCTGATGAATATCGCGGCATGAAAAATTACGCGCTGGCTGACGCCTTGCGCGCGAAATACGGAGATAAAATTTCCGTCATCTCTATAGGTATTGCCGGAGAACGGCAATACAAGGGCGCTTCTATTTCTCTTACCGACATTTTCGGAGACCCTTCGCGCAATGCCGCGCGCGGCGGCTTGGGCGCTCTCATGGGCGCGAAAGGATTGAAGGCGATTATTCTTGATCCATCCGCAACAGAGCAGATTGAACTTACGCATGCCGAAGATTTTCGAAAAGCAGTAAGAGATTGGGCTGATACTCTTAAACACGATGTCAGCTGCAGCCTCTATACACGCTTCGGAACGCCTTTTGCCATTTCCAATTCCGCCGGCCACGGCACACTGCCCGCGCGCAATTACCGCTCCGGCCAGCCGGATAATTTTGTCGAAGTGAGCGGTAACAACATTCAAAAAATCCTTTTTGAACGCGGCGGCAAAATGCACGGCTGCATGCCCGGCTGCGTGGTGCAGTGCTCTATTATTTATCCGGATAAAGATGGAAAGCGTATCTGCGGAGCTTATGAATATGAAACCATCGCGCTTTTGGGCACAAACCTGGGCATTACCGACAACGACGCTATCGCCCGGCTGAAATTCATTTGTGACGACCTAGGCCTCGATGCCATCGAAACCGGCAGCTCTTTGGGGCTGGCCGCCGAAGCGGGAAAAATGTCCTGGGGCGACGCGCAGGCCGCCGTAAAACTTCTGGAAGAAATTGAAAAAGGAACTCCGTTGGGTTTCGCGCTGGGCAACGGCGCGGTGACCACGGCGAGATTCCTCAACATCAGCCGTGTTCCCGCGTTTAAAGGGCAAGCCGTGCCCGCGCATGATCCCCGTGCGGTAAAAGGAACAGGTATGACTTATTTCACCAGTCCCATGGGAGCGGATCATACCGCCGGTCTTACATACCGCATACCTAAAAATAAAGATAAGCAAATAGAAAATTCCCTGCGCGCGCAGATTCAATCCGCCACCTGCGACGCTTTCGGCTATTGCCTTAACTCCGTGCCCGGCGGCGCGTCCGTGTATCCATTTTTTGCGGCGCTGATGAATGCGCGCTACGGCCTGAATATGAATGCGGATGAAGTTATGGAAATCGGCAAGCAGACGCTGCGCGACCAAATCGCCTTCAATAAAAAAGCGCAGTTCAGCCAAATCGATACAGATATACCATCGTTTTTTAAAGACGAATCGATTGCTCCCACGAAAGCTGTCTTCGATGTTGATGAAAAAGAAGTAAAAAATCTCTGGAACGCGCTGGACGCTTTCCAGGAAAAAGAAAAAATCTGGGAAGTGCGCATTCCCCCTCTGCCTGATATTATGCTCGGCGCGGGTGTGGCGGGCACCATGGGCGCGAGAATCAGACAGCTAAAAGTTAAGAAAATATTTTTAGTAACCGATCCTTTTATGTATAAAAGCGGGCGGGCGGAAGAAATCAAAAACATACTGGCCGCTAGCGGCCTGGAAACCCATATTTTTCCAGAGGTCGAGCCTGATCCCCCTCTGGAACTAATCGAAAAAGCGGGTGAATTATACAAAGAAACAGGCTGTGACGCGATTTTAGGCCTGGGGGGCGGCAGTTCCCTGGATACGGCAAAAACGCTTGGCCTGCGCGTCACGCACGGCGGAGACCTGCGTCAGTATGAGGGAATCTTAGGCGGCGGCGCGAAAATTAAACCTCTTTTCCCGCCGATTATCGCTATCCCCACTACTTCCGGCACGGGCAGCGAAGTCAATCCCTGCGCCGTTTTAACCGACAAGCAGCGTGATTTGAAATTTATTCTGATGAGCAATCATTTCATTCCGAAGCTTGCTGTTGTCGATCCGCTTTTATGCAAAACCATGCCCCAGACTTTGACCATCGAATCCGGCATTGACGCCCTGGCGCACTGCATTGAAGGGTACGTATCACTGGCCACTTCTTATCATCCATATTTTGAATCCATGGCTCTCTATGGCGCAAAATTAGTCGGCAGAAGTTTGATACCCGTTTACAAAGACGGCAATAACATTCCCGCGCGCACGGATATGTGCATGGCGGCTATCTGCGGCGGCCTGGCTTTTTTAAAGGGCCTGGGCATCGGGCATGCCATCACGCACACGCTGGGCGCCCGTTATCACATGCCGCACGGCCGCGCGGCGATCTTCGGCCTTTTATGTTTCGTCAAAGCCAACAAAGGAACCTGTAAAGAGCAATTTGCCGATATGGCTTATCTGATTAACCGTTCCAGCGATCTCGAAGAAAGCCTGCTGTATCTTTATAAAGAACTGGATATTCCCATAAGTCTTAAATCGCACGGCATTAAAAAAGAAGATTTAAAGGGAATTGCCTTTTTCGCCTCGCGCGACGCGGTGAACATGGCGACAGACCCCACAACGCCCAGCCAACAGAAAATTGTGGAGCTGCTGACGCAAATTTATGAATAATAATTTTCCAAGGAGATTAAAATGGAATTTAAATATGATTTAAGAGATTTAAAATTCATTCTTAAAGAATGGCTTCCGTCCCAAGAAGTGTTTGACTGCGAAAGATTCAAGGGAAACTTCAGTCTTGATGACGTTGATATGCTTCTAAACGAAGGCTACAAAGTGGCCAGAGAGGTGCTGAACCCCATCAACGCTCCCGGAGATAAAATCGGCGTAAAACTGGTGAACGGCCAACCGGTGCCTGTTCCCGGCTTCAAGGAAGCTTATCAGTTCCTGCAGCAAAACGGCTGGGGCTCATCGAGCGAATGCATAAAGGTGGAAACAGGCATGCCGCTGATTTTATACAAAGCCATTTTCGAAATGAACACCGCTGCCTGCCCTGCCCTTACTTCCTGCGTCAAACTCACCAGTGGCGCGGCTAATCTGATTTTGCGCTTCGGCACACAAAAAGATAATGACATGTTCATTCCCAAAATGCTTGCCGGCGACTGGCAGGGCACGATGTGCCTGACCGAGCCGAATTTCGGCTCCGACACGGGCGACATCGTCACGCGCGCGTATCCCACGGATGATCCGCGTATCTGGAAAATTAAAGGCACGAAAATGTTTATTACGGCCGGCGACCAAGGTACAGGCGAAAATACCATCCACCTGGTTTTAGCGCGTCCGGAGAAAGGCGCTCCCGGCTCACCCGGCATCGGTTTATATATTGTTCCCAAGTTCTGGGTGAATGATGACGGCTCGATGGGCGAACCAAATGATGTCACCACCGCCACGCTGGAACATAAAATGGGCTTGCACGCTCAGGCCACCGCCCTTTTGAACTTCGGTGATGAAGATAACTGCCGCGGCATTTTGCTTGGGCCGCCCCCTGACGAAAAGGGTTATTCCAAGGGATTGGCGATGATGTTTCACATGATGAACGAATCACGCATCGGCACCGGTCATAATTCCAATTCTCAGGCGGCGGCGGCGTGCTATTTCGCCGCGCAATATGCCACCGAACGCGTTCAGGGCAGGCCCTTCGGCATTAAAAGAGCCGAGCGTGTGCCTATCATCAAACACGAAGACATCCGCCGGATGATTCTCGATATGAAAGCCACGGTGGAAGGTATCCGGGCGATGATCTTCAAGGGGTTTTATTTTCTCGATATTGAAGGCAATTCATCTGATAAAGAAAAGGCACGTAAATACGCTGAGTTTGCGGAAATTCTTACACCTCTAGTTAAAGGCTACGGCAGCGAGGCCAGCCTCGGAGTTATTGCCAATGCGATTCAAATTTTAGGCGGTGTGGGCTACTCTACGGAATATCCGGTGGAGCAATACCTGCGCGATTCCAAAATTCTGACCATTTGGGAAGGAACATCATTCATTCACGCTAACGATTTAATCGGGCGTAAGATGCGCATGAAAGACGGCGCTCCTTTCGCGCATTGGATGGCTTCGATCAAAGAATTTATCGACGCTAATATTAAAGCTAAAGGTTTTGAAAAAGAGATGAAAAGTCTGACTAAAGGTTTTGAAGCGTTAAGTGAAGTCAAGAATACTTTTGATTCATGGTATGCCAATATGGATAGCAAACGGCAGTTAATACCGCTTAATGCCCTGCGCGCGCTATTTGTCTGCGCTCAGGTTTATGTCTCCTACTGCCTGTTGGAACAGGCGCTCATTGCCGCCAAAAAATTAGCGGAAGTTAAAAAAGGAACAAGCGACGCTATTTACTATGAAGGCAAAATCGCCTCTGCCCGCTATTATTTAAATAACATTCTTCCCCAGGTGGTTTTAACGACGGAACTGATTAAGAGCGAAGAAGATATTGTTATCACCTGTCCGGAAGAATCACTTTTAATTAATTAATTCCAAGGAGGATATCCATGAACTATACCACTATCATTGTCGAAAAGAAGTCCGATGAAAAATTAGGCATAATCACACTCAATCGTCCGGAAGTAAGAAACGCCATCAACCAGACCGTGCGTTCGGAATTGCTTCAGGCAATCATGGATATGGACGCGGATGCCAATGTGCGCGCCGTTATCATTACCGGAGGGCCGAAAGTATTTGCCGCGGGAGCGGATATCGCCGCGATGGTCAACAACACAGCGATGGAGATGTTTTCCAACTCAGAACTTTGGGATCTCACTTTGCGCATGGAAGAATCCAGAAAACCGTTTATCGCGGCGATTGCCGGATTTTGTCTGGGCGGCGGCTGCGAACTGGCCATGGGCTGCGACATTCGCGTTGCCGCACAAAGCGCGCAGTTCGGCCA